>JBGSJD010000265.1:0-1744 GCA_041742195.1 Hyphomicrobiaceae bacterium | reverse complement strand
CGAAGGTGTGGGCGTCGATGCCGCCGACGAAGCGAACGCCGCAGCTCTCGATCGTGCGGGACAAGAGATCTGCCTTCGACGCCCACGTCTCGCCGTCCAGACGGCCCAGGACGGCGTCATGGTCGACGGGGCGCGCGAGGGCGGTGCGGATCGCTGCTGCGAAGGGTTCCGCTCCCCTTGCGACATGGACCAGGTCGCGCCAGCCGTCGAGGGCGGTGAAGTCCGTCGTGACGATGGGACGTCCCGTCGCCAGGTATTCCTTCAGCTTGATCGGATTGCAGGCCTTGATCCAGTCGCTGTCGTTCCATGGCATGACGAGCACGTCGCAGGCGGCCATGTAGCGGGCGACATCGTCGTAGGGCTTGCGGCCCAGGAAATGGACGTTCGGCAGCGGGCACCAGCCGGGCTCGAGCGAGACGCCGCCCACCATGACGAAGGCCATGTCGGGGAGCGCGCGCGCAACGGCGAGGAACAATTCCGGGTCGAAGGTGTGGGCGTCGATGCCGCCGACGAAGCCGACGCGCGGGCGCGGCAGAAAGGCGACGTCAGGCGGCTCGGGGGAGGGATTGCGGCCGGCTTCCGCGAAGCGCGAAACGTCGGCGCCGTGGGTCAGGAGAAGGCTGCGGCGGACTTCGCCGACCTCTTCGGTCATGAGATGGGACGCGCAATAGACCACCAGATCCGCGCGCTGCTTGAGCTTGGCGATCTGGCGGGAGACAACGGCGCCATCCGCCTCCGGAAAAGCCTCGAAGCGGTCGGTCCGCTGCATGACGACGAAGTCCGAGGGGATGGCGTCCACGAGATCGGCACCGGCCGGGCAATGGACCCACAGCAGGGGGCGACGGATGCCGGCCAAGGACGCCGCCAGCCGGATCTGCGGGGCGAGCGCCCAGCCGGTCAGCCGCTGGCCGCGCTCGCCGGGGAGGACGAGGGGCGAGAAGACGTGAAAGCCGTTCTCGATCCGCGTGAGGCCTCGGCCGAGGCTCAGCGCCTTGCGCCCGATACGTGCGAGGAACTTCGAGCCCTCGGACGGGCTCGGCATGCGGACGCCGATCGAATTCACGAAGAGCACCGGCCAGCGCTCGGCGAGGCGGCGCATGATCTGGAAATCGAAGTGGCCGCGGTTGTGGTACCACCAGTCCTCGCCGCCGACGCAGATCACGCCGTCGAAGCGGCTGCTCGACGAACCAGTTTCGGGCAACTCGGCGACCATGGGGCTCTCCGCGCGTCGGGTATCGAGGCGGAGTATGGCGGTACTTGCTTAATCGCAGGTCACCCGGGACCTGCAATGCGGCCCGGCGGGTTAATCGCACCTTCAAGCCTTGGCTGTATCCATTGAAGCGACGTCTCTCGTCGAGGTCCGATGTCGCCCCTCCTGTCGATCATCATCGTGAGCTACAACACGCGCGCCATGACGCTGGCGTGCCTCGAGTCCATCGCGGCCGAGACCCGGGAGGCGAGCTACGAGGTCATCGTGGTCGACAACGCCTCGAGCGACGGCTCGGCCGAGGCGATCGCAAGCCATCCCACCCAACCCCGGTTGATCGCGCTTTCGGAGAACGTCGGGTTCGCGGCCGGCAACGTGCTGGCGGCGGAGCGGGCGCGGGGCGACCTGCTGCTGCTGCTCAACCCCGATACCGTCGTGCTCGACGGCGCCATCGATCGGCTCGTCGCGTTCTCGCGGCGGCGGCCGGAGGCACAGATCTGGGGCGGGCGGACCGTATTCGCGGACGGACGGCTCAAG
>JBGSJD010000264.1:0-3981 GCA_041742195.1 Hyphomicrobiaceae bacterium | reverse complement strand
GTCGGCGACGTGGCGGTGCTCTCGAGGGGCAGCGATCCGGCGGCCGGGCACGTGGGGTTCGTCGTCGGCCTGAGCGATGGCGGGCTGGTCCTGCTCGGCGGCAATCAGAGCAATGCCGTCACGGTCGAGACATTTCCTGTGTCGCGACTGGTCGGGCTCAGGCGACCGCCATCGAAGGTGTCTCCCCCCGAGCGGGTGCCGAACGACGGCGACGATGGCTCCGTATTCGCCGCTGCGCTGGCCTCGGTTCTCGCGCTCGAGGGCGGTTGGAGCGACGATCCCTTCGATCCGGGAGGGCCGACCAACAAAGGCATCACGCTCGCCACGTTCGCGCGCGAAGCGGGCGAGCCGGTCAGCGCCGAGACCTACGACGACCTCAAGCGTCGCCTGCGCACGATCTCGGATGCGCTCGTCGAGCGCATCTACCGGGAGCGCTACTGGCGTCCGGCGCGGTGTGCCGAGATGCCTCCGGCGCTCGCCCATTTCCATTTCGATGCCAGCGTCAATCAAGGCGTCGGCGGTGCCGCCCGCATGCTCCAGCAGGCGCTTTCCGTCGCGGTCGACGGCGAGATCGGGCCGATCACCCTGGCGGCGGCCCGTACGCGCCCAGTCGACGGCACCCTTGCGCGCTACGCGGACATCCGGCGGCGCCACTATCGATCGCTTCCGCACTTCTGGCGCTTCGGCCGCGGTTGGCTCGCGCGCGTCGAGACGGCGCTGGCCAAGGCCCGGGAGGTCCACAACCCACGCGAGGCGGCCATCGTTCCGCCGCCACACACCCTTCCGCAGCAGCAACCCAAGGAAACTGCAACCATGCCTGATACAACTCAATTGCCGCTCCCCACCGGGAGTGGTGGCAAGTGGTGGGGCAATTCGCTCACCATCTGGGGGACCCTGATGACGGCCGTCTCGACGGTCCTGCCAGCGGTCCTTGCGGCGTTCGGGATCGAGGTGCCGGCCAGCCTGCTCGAGCGTCTCGGGAGCGATTTCGCCACCGCGATCCAGGCCGTCGGCGGCCTCGTCGGCACCATGATGACGATCCTAGGCCGCATTCGGGCACGGGAGCCGCTCGAGCGCCGGCCGGTCGCGTTGAAGCTCTGAGGCCTGCCGTTCAGGCTGGGTTCAGTGCCGGATCGGCAGATTGGCCGGCAAGGAGTTCCCATGTCAGCCTTTGCGCCGAGAGCCGGTTTCCGGCTCGCCCTTCTGATGGCCCTCATCGGCCAGCCACTCGCGTCTGCGTCAGCGAGTGATCGCTGTTACGGCGACTGGTCGGACGCGGCCCCGATCGTGGCTCGGGAACGGCTCCGGCCGGCTCGCGACATCCACGACCGCGCCAAGGAATGGCTCGGTGGGGCCGTGGTCCGGATCATCCTGTGCGAGGCCGGGGGGCAGTACCACTATCGGGTTCTCGTCCGGCGCGAGGATGGACGCATCGCCCAACTCACGGTCGAGGCCGTGCCGTAGCGCCTCCCTTGCCCCGTCCCGTCGCCAGGCTCGGCTCGCGGAGGCGCGACAGGTCCTCAATTTCAGGCTAGTGTCCGCGCCGCCCGAATGAACCGGTGCCCGTCGGGTGCCGAACGGGGGAGGACTGCGACGCATGCGTGTGCTTGTCGTCGAAGACGATCCGGATCTCAACCGCCAGCTCGTCAGCGCGCTCGTCGACGCCGGCTATGCGGTGGACAAGGCGATGGACGGGGAAGAGGGCTACTTCCTCGGCGAAACCGAACCCTACGATGTCGTGGTGCTCGATATCGGCCTGCCGAAAATGGACGGCATCAGCGTGCTCGAGCAGTGGCGGCGGGCCGATCGCAACATGCACGTGATCATTCTCACCGCGCGCGACCGCTGGAGCGACAAGGTCGCCGGGATGGACGCCGGCGCCGACGACTATGTCGCCAAGCCGTTCCACATGGAGGAGTTGCTGGCGCGCATCCGGGCGCAGGTCCGGCGCGCCACCGGTCACGCCAAAGCCGAGATCGAATGCGGGCCGCTGCGTCTCGACACGAAAACGGCGCGCGTCACGCTCGATGGGCAGCCGGTGAAGCTCACGTCGCACGAGTACCGACTGATCGCCTATCTGCTGCATCATTCGGGCCGCGTGGTGTCGCGGACCGAACTCGTCGAACATCTCTACGAGCAGGATTTCGATCGCGACAGCAACACCATCGAGGTGTTCGTCGGCCGGCTCCGAAAGAAGATCCCGCCGCATCTCATCAAGACGGTGAGGGGGCTCGGCTACCGCCTGTCGCCCGAGAAGGATGAAGCTTAACTCGCTCGCATTCCGGCTGTTTCGAACCGCCGCCGTCTGGGCGGTTCTGGTGCTGCCGCTGGCTGGCCTCGGCATCGACTGGGTGCACAAGCGGGACGTCTTCAACAGCTTCGATGCCCGTCTCAACCAGCTCCTCACACTGAACATCGCGTTCTCGACGGACCGCAGCGGCGCCGAACCGGGGGTGCCCCGCAACGTCGGTGAGCCGCTGTTCGAACTCGCCCATTCGGGTTGGTACTGGCAGATCACGCCGCTCGACCGGAGCCCTGGAAAGCGGCTCATCTCGACGTCGCTCGCCAGTGAGGAACTGCCACTTCCATCGCGGCTAGGGCTGAAGCCCGATCGCTACAACATCATCTGGCAGGACACCAAGGGGCCGGTGGGAGAGCCGCTCCGGATCGCGGAAACGCTCTATAATGCCGGTGACGACGAGAATCCCTATTTCTATTCCTTCATCGTGGCGGGCAATCTCGAATTCCCGGAAACGCGCGTCGCCGAGTTCCGGGTCCCGCTTGCCTTCGCGCTCGCCGTCGCGGGGATCGGGCTCGTCTTCTCAACGTTCCTGCAGGTTCGCTACGGGCTCGAGCCGTTGCGCGCGGTGGAGCGGCGTCTCTCGGCCATCCGATCCGGCGAGGCGCAGCTTCTGGAAGGGCGTTTGCCAGCAGAAATCGAGCCGCTGCAGACAGAACTCAATGCGCTCATCAAGTCGAACCAGGACATCATCGAGCGGGCGCGAACGCAGGTCGGCAACCTCGCACACGCGCTCAAGACGCCACTTGCCGTGATCGCCAACGAGATCGGCGAGGACCCGTCGCCTCAGGCCCGCAAGGTCGCCGAGCAGGCCGCACTGATGCGCGACCAGGTCGGCTACTATCTCGATCGCGCACGGATGGTGGCGCAGGTCGACGTGATCGGCCGGGTGACGCCAGTCGGTCCTACGGCTGAGGCCATCGTCCGCGCGCTCACCCGCCTGCATCGTGATCGCGGCATCGAGATCGACCTTCTCTGTCCGCCCGGCGTCAATTTCCAGGGCGAGAAACAGGATCTCGAAGAGATGCTCGGCAACCTGGCTGACAATGCCTGCAAATGGGCCGGACGGCAGGTCAGGATCACGGCGAGCATGGCAACCTCGACGACCGACCGACATCCCCAGCGCCTCCTGATCGCGGTGGACGACGATGGCCCGGGTTTGACCGAGGAGCAGCGCGCGCAGGGCATCAAGCGGGGCCGTCGCCTCGACGAGACCAAACCCGGCTCCGGTCTCGGCCACTCGATCGTCGCCGATCTCTGCCAGTCCTACCGTGGCCAGTTCCGGCTCGAGAAGTCGGCTCTCGGGGGGCTCAGCGCGCGGCTCGATCTGCCGGCGGCGTGATGCTTGCCGGATTTCGCCCGCCGCTGTCTCGGGTAGGTCGAAGTTTCGCCCGAATCGGCCTGCAGCTAGCCTCACGATGGACTGGTCGCGCTGCGGTCGTCAGAGGGATTTCTCAAATGAGCAAACTCGCCGTCGGTGGTGTGGTGGTCGTGGCCCTGGCTCTCGCCGGGTGCGGGCCGGAGGGGCCGACCAAGGCTGATACCGGTCTCGCCGTGGGGGCCATTGCCGGTGGACTTCTCGGGAGCACGGTCGGCGGTGGTGGCGGCCGGATTGCCGCCACGATGGTCGGCGCCGTCGTCGGCGGGATCGTCGGCAGCGAGATCGGGCGCTCGATGGACCG
>JBGSJD010000263.1:0-9058 GCA_041742195.1 Hyphomicrobiaceae bacterium | reverse complement strand
GGGCCTTGCCCTGGGCGCGCAACGCCTCGCGGCGTTCGGCGGCCTTGCGTGCCTTATCGGCCGACGCTTCCCAGTCCGCCATCTGGGCCGGCGCGATCTGGCGCGTCATGTCGAAGTCGAACTTCACGGACTTCTTCGATTGCGGACCCCAGTAGTTATGTTTGCCGAGGTCGTAGAACGTGCGCTGGAAACCGGCGCGCAGGAACGCCTTCAGGCAGCCGAGCAGGTAGCGGCGGCGGAAGCCGGTGCCGCGCCAGGGATAGTGGAAGAGCGCCTTCCGGCTGTAGAACCGGCGGTAGTTTTTCATGACGCCGTCGAGCAGTTCGGCGCGCGTCATGGCTTTCGGCGCCATGATCGGGGTGACGAAGTTGTACTTCGAGAAATCGAAGACTTCGACCTTGTCGCGGATCTCCTGATAGAGCGGCGTGAACGGCCAGGGCGTATACATGGCCCAGTTGGCGAGGTCGGGCTGCCACTCCCAGCAGAGCTGGAACGTCTCCTCGAGCGTTTCCGGCGTCTCGTTGTCGAGACCGACGATGAACTGGGCCTCGGTGAAGATGTCGGCCTCGCGGAGGAGGCGGATCGCCTCGCGATTGTCGGCGACGCGAGTCTCCTTGTTGAACTGGTCGAGCTTGAGCTGGGCTGCTGCCTCGGTGCCGAGCGAGACGTGGACGAGGCCGGCCTTGCGGTAGAACTTCAGCAGGTCCTTGTCGCGGATGATGTCCGTGACGCGAGTGTTGATGCCCCACTTGATTTTGTCCGGCAGGCCGCGTGCGATCAGTTCCTCGCAGAACTGGATGAATTTCTTGCGGTTGATGGTCGGCTCCTCGTCGGCGAGGATGAAGAAGCCGACGTCGTGGTCGCGGACCAGGGCCTCGATCTCGTCGACGACCTTCTTCGGGTCGCGCACCCGGTAGTCGCGCCAGAACTTCCATTGCGAGCAGAACGAGCAGGTGAACGGGCAGCCGCGCGCCATGTTCGGGATGGCGACGCGCACGCCGAGGGGCACGTAGGTGTACTTGCTCCATTCGAGCAGCGACCAGTCGGGCGTGATCTTGTCGAGGTCCTTGACGGTCGGCGCGGCGCCGGTGGCGACGATCGTCTCGCCGTCGGTATAGGCGAGGCCCTTGATTTTCTGTCGGTCGGCGGGCCAGCGGCCTTCGGCGACGGTCTTCACGAGATCGGCGAAGATTTCCTCGCCCTCGCCGCGCACGATGACGTCGATCCAGGGCGCCTCGGAGAGAACCTGCTTGTACATGAAGGTCGCGTGAATGCCGCCGAGGACGCGCACGGCGCGGGGGCAGGTCTCTTTCGCGATTTCGAGGACGCGTTCGGCCATGTAGATCGACGGTGTGATCGCCGTGCAGCCGATGATGTCGGGATCGAGTTCCGCGAGGCGCTCGCGGAGCTGGTCCTCGGTGAGGTTGTTCGTCATGGCGTCGACGAAGTGGATGTCGTCATAGCCCGCGAGGCGCAGGTGGCCTGCAAGATAGGCGACCCAGGCGGGCGGCCAATTGCCGGCGATCTCGGCGCCGCCGGAGTGGTAGTTCGGATGAACGAGAACGACACGCATCGCTGGCCCTCCATATGTCAGATAAAATTGACACATAAAATGTCATGATGATTTGACTCAGATCAGACGGTGTCGGCGTCCGTATCGCTCCATCCCGAGACGGTGAGCGGGGTCGCGAACAGCGGGGTTGTCGCCTATAGTCGGCGCCTCCAGCGGTTTGGAACGTCATGATCGACAAGCTCGAGCTTCTGCTGCACCTCGCGCGCGAGCGACACTTCGGAAAAGCCGCGCAGGCGGCGGGGGTGTCGCAGCCGACGCTCTCGGCTGCCGTGAAGAGCCTCGAGGAGAAACTCGGCGTGGTGATCGTCGAGCGGGGCTCGCGCTTCCGTGGCTTCACGCCCGAGGGCGAGCGGATCCTCACGTGGGCGCGGCAGCTTAGTGCCGATCTCAGGGCGATGAAGCAGGAGCTTCAGGCGAGCCAGAGCGTGCTCGAAGGGGAGTTGCGGATCGGGGTCGTGCCGACGGCGCTGCCGGCGGTCACGGAGCTGACCATCCCGTTCCGTGAGAGCTTCGACGGGGTGCGGTTCCGCATCACGTCGCTGACGTCGAACCAGATCCTCCAGAAGCTCAAGGACCTGGAACTGGATGTCGGTATTTCCTATATCGATTCAGAGCCCGTCGGCCGCTTTCGCGGGCAGCCGCTCTACGAGGAGCGGTATGCGCTGCTCGTTCCGGAGCACGGTCCCTTCGAGGGGCGAGCTGCGGTGACGTGGGCCGAGGCCGGGCAACTGGCGCTCTGCCAGTTGACGCCGGACATGCAGAACCGACGGCTCATCGACCGGCATCTGAAGGAAGCCGGTACGGCGACGAAGTGCACGGTCGAATCGAATTCGATGCTGATCCTGCACGCCCACGTTCGCTCCGGCGGCTGGGCCAGCATCATGCCCGTCCGGCTCGCCGAGGAATTCATGCGGCCGGGACAACTGAGGGCCATCCCGCTCGTTGAGCCGGATGTGCGCCACACGATCGGGCTGATCCTGCCGGATCGCGATACCCAGACGCCGATCGTGGCCCGGTTCGCGAAGGCGGCGCAGAAGGCCTTCCCCGAAGGCCGGAAGGTGGCGCGCAAGGCGGGCCTCCCTATCGATCGGAAAAGCTGATCGACACACGAAATTTCTTTGTTGAAGTTGCGCTGGCATTCCGCAAAATGATCCGGATTCAAAAGGAGTTGCGAATGCCGCTGGAGCAGACCGATCCCGATGCACGTGTGCAGGCGATCCTCGATGCGTTCGAGGGCGTCGAGGCGCCGCTGATCGAGATCCTGCACGCCGTGCAGCGTGACTTCGGTCACGTGCCGGAAGCCGCGCTGCGCCAGATCGCGGAGGTTCTCAATCTCAGCCGGGCCGAGGTGCATGGCGTCGTGTCGTTCTATCACGACTTTCGGACCGAGGCCGGCGGCCGGCACGACTTGAAGATCTGCCGGGCGGAAGCCTGTCAGTCGATGGGTGGGGAGGCGCTCGCGCGCCGGGCTCGCGAGGCGCTCGGCATCGACTTCGGGGACACGGCGGCCGACGGCTCCGTCAGCCTCGGTAGTGTCTATTGCCTGGGGCTTTGCGCCTGTGCGCCGGCAGCCATGCTCGATGGGACGCCTGTCGGGCGGCTCGACGGGCCGCGGCTCGAGGCCATGATCTCAGAGGCACGGCGATGACGGTCACGATCTTCGTACCCGACGATGCGGGCGCACTTGCCGTCGGCGCCGAGGCGGTCTGCGACGCGATCCGGCGCGAAAGCGCGACGCGGGGCGCCGATGTGCGGCTCGTCAGGAACGGCTCGCGCGGGCTCTATTGGCTCGAGCCGATGGTCGAGGTGGAGATCGACGGCCGACGTTTCGCGTATGGCCCTGTGACCCCGTCTGATGTCGCCGGCCTCTTCGATGCCGGATTTCCCGATGCCGGATCGCATCCGCTCAGCCTCGGTCCGACCGAGGACATCCCGTTCCTCGAGCGCCAGACGCGGCTTACCTTCGCGCGCTGCGGTGTCATCGATCCGCTCTCGATCGCCGACTACGAGCAGTACGGCGGACTTGCCGGACTGCGCGCGGCGGCGGCCATGAGCGCGCGAGAGATCGTCGAGACGGTCACCGCATCGGGGCTCCGTGGCCGTGGTGGCGCCGGCTTCCCGACCGGCATCAAGTGGAAGACCGTGCTCGAAGCGAATGGGGCCCAGAAGGTCATCGTCTGCAATGCCGACGAAGGCGACAGCGGGACATTCGCGGACCGGATGATCATGGAGGGCGATCCCCTCGTCCTGATCGAGGGTATGGCGATCGCCGCGCTCGCCACCGGCGCAGATCAGGGCTTCATCTACATCCGATCGGAGTATCCACACGCGATCGCGAAAGTCCGGCGGGCGCTGGTTGCCGCGCGACAGGCGCGCATGATCGGCCCGTCGATCCTCGAGAGCGGACACGGGTTCGAGATCGAGGTCCGTGTCGGGGCCGGGGCCTACGTGTGCGGCGAGGAAACGTCGCTCCTGAACAGCCTCGAAGGGAAGCGCGGCGTCGTTCGCGCCAAGCCGCCACTGCCGGCGCACCACGGCTTCCTCGGCCGGCCGACAGTGGTCAACAATGTGATCTCGCTCGCATCGGTGCCGGTGATCCTTGCGAAGGGGGCCGACAACTATCGCGATTTCGGGATGGGGCGGTCGCGCGGCACGATTCCCATACAACTCGCCGGCAACGTGCGGCGCGGCGGCCTCTTCGAGGCGGCGTTCGGAATGACGCTCGGGGAGATCGTCGACGACATCGGCGGCGGTACAGCCAGCGGGCGGCCGGTCAAGGCGGTGCAGGTCGGTGGGCCGCTCGGCGCCTATTTCCCGCGCTCGCTCTTCGATACGCCATTCGACTACGAGGCGTTCGCGGCCCGTGACGGGCTCATCGGGCACGCCGGGATCGTCGTCTTCGACGACACGGCCGATATGCTCGCGCAGGCGCGCTTCGCGTTCGAATTCTGCGCCATCGAGAGTTGCGGCAAGTGCACGCCGTGCCGGATCGGGGCGGTGCGCGGTGCCGAGACCATGGACAAGATCCGTCGCGGGGAGGACGTCGAAGCCAACACGGCGCTCGTCGCGGATCTCTGCAACACGATGAAGTTCGGCTCGCTCTGTGCGCTTGGCGGCTTCACGCCGTACCCAGTGATGAGCGCGCTCCGGCATTTTCCCAACGACATCGGCCGTCGACCGGCCGCAGAGGCAGCGGAGTAGCAGCGCCATGGGTCTCGTCCACGAAATCGATTTCGGCACGCCGGCTTCCCGCTCCGAAGCGTCGGTCACGCTCACCGTCGATGGCTTCACGATCACGGTTCCGGAAGGGACGTCGGTGATGAGGGCCGCGATGGAAGCGGGCATCCAGGTGCCCAAGCTCTGCGCGACCGACATGGTCGATGCTTTTGGCTCGTGTCGCCTGTGTCTCGTCGAGATCGAGGGGCGGGCGGGCACGCCGGCCTCGTGCACGACGCCCGTGGCGCCGGGCATGGTGGTCAAGACGCAGACGTCGCGGCTGAAGGACATCCGGCGTGGCGTGATGGAACTCTACATCTCCGATCATCCGCTCGACTGCCTGACCTGCGCCGCCAACGGCGATTGCGAACTGCAGGACATGGCGGGCGCCGTCGGACTGCGTGACGTGCGGTACGGCTACGAGGGCGACAACCACGTCAAGGCCCGGAGTTCGGATGGCGCGCTCAACGCGAGCTGGATGCCGAAGGACGAGAGCAATCCCTATTTCACCTACGATCCCTCGAAGTGCATCGTCTGCTCGCGCTGCGTCCGGGCGTGCGAGGAGGTGCAGGGCACGTTCGCGCTCACCATCGAGGGCCGCGGTTTCGACAGCCGCGTGTCGCCGGGCATGCACGAGAGTTTTCTCTCGTCGGAATGCGTCTCGTGCGGCGCCTGCGTGCAGGCGTGCCCGACCGCAACGCTGCAGGAGAAATCGGTCATCGCGATCGGGCAGCCGGAGCATTCGGTGGTCACGACGTGCGCCTATTGCGGCGTCGGCTGCTCGTTCAAGGCCGAAATGCGCGGCGAGGAACTCGTGCGCATGGTCCCCTTCAAGGACGGCGGGGCCAACCGCGGGCACTCGTGCGTCAAGGGCCGCTTCGCGTGGGGCTATGCGAACCATCAGGACCGCATCCTCAATCCGATGGTCCGCGACAGCATCGACGAGCCGTGGCGGGTGGTGAGCTGGGACGAGGCCATGACGTTCGCGGCCGGCAAGCTGCGCGGCATCCAGGCCCGTCATGGTGTGGAGGCAATCGGCGTGATCACGTCGTCGCGCTGCACCAACGAGGAGACGTTCCTCGTCCAGAAGCTCGCGCGCGCCGTGTTCGGCAACAACAATACCGACACCTGTGCCCGCGTCTGCCACTCGCCGACCGGCTACGGGCTCGGGCAGACGTTCGGCACCTCGGCCGGCACGCAGAACTTCGACAGCGTCGAGCAGTCGGACGTCGTGCTCGTCATTGGCGCCAATCCGACCGACGGGCACCCGGTGTTTGCCTCGCGTCTCAAGAAGCGGCTGCGGCAGGGGGCGAAGCTGATCGTCGTCGATCCGCGCCGGATTGATCTCGTCCGCTCGCCGCACATCGAGGCGGCGCATCATCTGCAACTCCGGCCTGGGACGAACGTCGCCGTCGTGACGGCGCTCGCGCACGTCATCGTGACCGAGAAGCTTTACGATGAGACATTCATTCGCGAGCGCTGCGACTGGGACGAGTTCACCGAGTACGCCGAGTTCGTATCCGACCCGAGCATGGGGCCTGAAGCGGTTGAGGCGCTGACTGGGGTGCCGGCCGACGAGGTGCGGCGGGCGGCGCGGCTCTTTGCGACGGGTGGCAACGGCGCCATCTACTACGGTCTCGGCGTGACCGAGCACAGCCAGGGATCGACCACCGTCATCGGCATCGCGAACCTCGCCATGCTGACCGGCAACATCGGTCGGCCGGGCGTCGGCGTGAATCCGCTGCGCGGCCAGAACAACGTGCAGGGCTCGTGCGACATGGGATCGTTCCCGCACGAGTTGCCGGGCTATCGGCACGTCAAGAACGCCGATGTCCGTGCCGTCTTCCAGAAGGCCTGGGGTGTCGAGATCTCGGACGAGCCGGGCTTGCGCATCCCGAACATGTTGGACGCCGCCATCGACGGCAGCTTCAAGGGCATCTACATCCAGGGCGAGGACATCCTGCAGTCCGATCCCGACACCAAGCATGTGTCGGCCGGATTGCGGGCGATGGAGTGCGTCATCGTCCACGACCTCTTCCTCAACGAGACGGCAAACTACGCGCACGTGTTCCTGCCGGGGAGCACGTTCCTCGAGAAGGACGGCACGTTCACCAACGCCGAACGGCGCATCAATCGCGTCCGACGGGTGATGTCGCCAAAGAACGGCTACGCCGACTGGGAGGTGACGCAGTTGCTCGCCAACGCCATGGGCGCGGCATGGAGCTATACGCATCCGAGCGAGATCATGGCCGAGATCGCGGCGACGACGCCGGGCTTCGCCCATGTCAGCTACGAGATGCTCGACGAGCGCGGCTCGGTGCAGTGGCCTTGCAACGACGCGGCGCCCGACGGCTCGCCGATCATGCACGTCGAGGGGTTCGTGCGCGGCAAGGGACGGTTCATCAACACCGAGTACATCCCGACCGACGAGAAGACGGGGCCGCGCTTCCCGCTGTTGCTGACGACGGGGCGCATCCTGTCGCAGTACAACGTCGGGGCGCAGACGCGGCGCACGGCCAACGTCGTCTGGCACCAGGAGGATGTGCTCGAGATCCATCCGCACGACGCGGAGGTACGTGGCATCAAGGAGGGCGACTGGGTGAAGCTCGCGAGCCGTGCCGGCGATACGGCACTCAGGGCGCAGATCACGGATCGCGTGGCGCCCGGCGTGGTCTACACGACGTTCCATCACCCCACGACGCAGGCCAACGTCATCACGACGGACTACTCCGACTGGGCCACCAACTGTCCCGAGTACAAGGTGACGGCGGTGCAGGTCACGCCGTCGAACGGGCCGACCGAGTGGCAGGAGGAGTACGCGGCGCAGGCCGAGCGCGCGCGTCGGATCGAAGCGGCGGAATAGGCGACCGGCATGGACACGAGCGCGCGGCATCCGCGAACACTCTGGCGCCAAGGCGAAGGCGTCGATGGAGTTCGTGTGCTCGCGGAGGAGACGCCGGTTGCGATCAGCTTCAACGGCTCGACGCACGCGGTGCTGATGGCGACGCCGGCCGATCTCGAGGACCTCGCCGTAGGATTCTCGGTGACGGAGGGCATCGTTCGTGACGTCGACGCCATCGAGGCGATCGACGTGGTGGCCTTCGATCTCGGCCTCGATGTCCAGGTGCGGGTGCGGGAGGATGTGGCGCAGCGCCTGGCGGAGCGCCGCCGGAGCATGGCGGGACCGGTGGGGTGCGGGCTTTGCGGGCTCGAGAGCCTCGAGGCGGCGGCACGGCAGCTCTCTCCGGTCGTGAGCCGTCTCAGTTTCTCCGAGGCGTGTGTGCACAACGCGGCGCGATCGCTGGAGACGTTCCAGACCCTCAATCGCATGACGTCATCGGTGCATGCGGCCGGCTTCTTTCGCCCCGGCGAGGGCGTCAGTCTGGCGCGCGAGGACGTCGGACGGCACAACGCGGTCGACAAGCTGCTCGGTGCATTGTTCCGGCGTGGCCTGTCGGGCGCCGACGGCGGGATCGTCGTCACGAGCCGCGTTTCGGTGGAACTGATCCAGAAAGCCGCCGTCTCGGGCGCCGGGCTCTTCGCGGCCATCTCGGCCCCCACGGCCCTTGCCGTGCGCACGGCCGTCGACACCGGTATCACGCTCGTCGCCGTCGTGCGCGAGACGAGCTTCGAGTGCTTCACGCATCCCGACCGCATCCAGCCGAAGATGATCGCCGATGTCGCCTGAGAAACTCGTCTATATGGCCAACCAGATCGCGCGGTCGCTCCGAACGCGTCCGCGGGGCGAGGCCGTCGCCGCCACCGCCGAGCACATCTCGAATTTCTGGGAGCCGCGGATGCGGACCGAGCTTTTCCGGCTGATGGACGAAAACGCCGAGCGCTTCGACGCGATCGTTCGTGATGCGCGGCCGGCAATCCGGCCTGTGCGCGCAGCGCCGGGCTGAGCGGCCGGAGCGGGTGGGGGGGGGGACGGTCGACCGCCGGTTTTGCCGGTTCCCCAGGCTCCAGTCGTTGTCGGGCATTACGCGAGGCTTGGTGTTTGCCGGTGGGGCCGGCCCGGAGACGGTGCCCCGCAACGCAGATCACACGCCGGACGCGAGCATCGGCAAACCCGCTGCAGTCTCGCAAACGTGCCAGCTTCAGGCAGCTAGAGCAGATTCCATTCACGCGGAACCGTAGCCGGCGGCCTTGAAGAACCCGAGGGCGTCGGTGCGTGTGATCTTCTGGATGGCGTCAGCGATCGCCTGCCACAGCGCTTCGACAGTTCGCGCTGCCGCCTTTTTCAGGAGCGCCTTGAGCTTCGAATAG
>JBGSJD010000262.1:0-2844 GCA_041742195.1 Hyphomicrobiaceae bacterium | reverse complement strand
GGCTTGCCGAGACGCTCACCCCGCCGGAGCGGGCGGGCGATCATGCGCAGGCGCTGATGGATCTCGGCTCGCGCATCTGCACGCCGAAGCGCCCTTCCTGCCTCGTCTGCCCGGTGCACGCCCATTGCGAGGCAACGGCGCTCGGCATCGAGGCGATATTGCCGGCGAAAGCAGCCAAACCGGAGCGACCGGTGCGCCATGGCGCCGCGTTTGTCGTGCTGAGGGAGGACGGTCACATCCTGCTCAGGCGGCGGCCCGACGCCGGGCTGCTCGGCGGTATGCTCGAGGTGCCGTCGACGCCTTGGGTGGACCGGATGGTCGCCGCCGAGGACGCGCTGCAGGCGACGCCGGTGCATGGCGACTGGTGGCCTGTCGCTGGTACGGTCAGCCATACGTTCACGCACTTCCGGCTCGAGCTCGCCGTTTTCCGGGCGGTCGTGCCGCTGGATGCGCAACTCGACCTTTGGGCCGAGCCCGACCGGTGCCGCTGGGTGGCGCGGAGAAAGCTCGGCGCGGAAGCGTTGCCGAGCCTGATGCGCAAGGTGATCGCGCATGCGCTCGGGGACGTTTGATCCGCGTCAAAACCGGATGGAATTCAATCCGCTGTCCACGTTGCGCCGCAGCGCGAGCTATGCCTAGTCTTGGCGCCGTCCAACGGCGGATGGCACGCCTTTCGCACCGGCTTCGGATCGCGCGCGACCGGATGTGCCGGATGCCGTCGGGACCGCGGTGCCGTGCATATCGGCGCCCTCCGACTTTTCAGCCGCCGTTCCCGATCGGGGGCGGAGTGGCCCACCGCAGAAGGTTATCGTTCTCATGACCCTGAAAAGCCTGAACCCGACCGAGGCCGCGAGCCAGTGGCTCGGCAAGTTCGAAGCGGCACTTGCGAAGGATGACATCTCGGCCGCCGTGGCGCTCTTCGTGCCGGACGGCCACTGGCGCGACATCGTCGCCTTCACCTGGGACATCCGGACGGCGAGCGGCGCCGAGCAGATCCGCGATATGCTGGGGCGCACGCTGCCGGCCGCGCGGCCCTACAACTTCCGCGTCGCAGAGAAGCGGACCGAGCCCGCCGTCGTGAAGCGGGCGGGCGTCGAGACGATTGAAGCGATCATCGCGTTCGAGACGGCGATGGGACGCGCCAGCGGCATCGTGCGGCTGGTGCCGCTCGCCTCCGACCCAAGCGTGCTCAAGGCGTGGGTGCTGCTCACATCGCAGGACGAGATCAAGGGCCACGAGGAGCGCATCAACGCGCGCCGGCCGCGCGGCGAGGAGTGGTCCGGCGGCTTCGGCGGCGAGAACTGGATGGATCACCGCCGGAAGCAGATCGCCTACGAAGACCGCGAGCCGGCCGTCGTCGTAATCGGGGGCAGCCAGTCGGGGCTCGGGATCGCGGCCTGCCTCGGCGTGCTCGGCGTGGACACGCTGGTCATCGACAAGCACGAGCGGGTCGGTGACGCCTGGCGCAAGCGCTATCACAACCTGACGCTGCACAACGAGGTGTTCGTCGACCACCTGCCGTACATGCCGTTCCCGCCGAACTATCCCGTCTACATTCCGCGCGACAAGATCGCGAACTGGCTCGAGTTCTACGCCGACACGATGGAACTCAACGTCTGGCTGGAGACCGAATTCACGAACGGCACCTACGACGAGAAGACGGGCACCTACAGTCTCACCGTGCGACGTGCCGACGGCACCGAGCGCGTGGTGCGGCCGCGGCACGTGGTGTTCGCCACCGGCGTCAGCGCCATTCCGATCATGCCGGACCTGCCGGGCATCGAGACGTTCCAGGGCGATCTGCTGCACTCGAGCCAGTACAATTCGGGCGGCAAGTGGAAGGGCGGCAAGGGGATCGTCCTCGGCACCGGCAACAGCGGCCACGACGTGGCGCACGACCTGTGTGTGAGCGGCGTCCAGACGACGATGGTGCAGCGCTCGACGACGCTGATCGTCAGCCTGAAGGAGGCGCAGCGGGTCTACGAACTCTATCAGGAGGGCTCGTCGGTCGAGGATTGCGATCTGATCGCGACGGCCTCGCCGTACCCGGTGCTGGTGCAGGGCTACAAGATCTCGGCGGCGCTCTGCAAGCAGGCGGACCAGAAGCTGCTCGACGGCCTTGCGGCGCGCGGCTTCCGGCTCGACAACGGGGAGCCGGACGAGACGGGCTTCCAGATGAAGTATCTCCGTCGCGGCGGCGGCTATTACTTCAACGTCGGCTGCTCCGATCTCATCGTCGAGGGCAAGATCGGGCTCGAGCATCACCGCAACATCGAGCGCGTGGTGCCGGAAGGCCTCAAGATGAAGGACGGGCGGGTGCTCGAGGCGAACGTCATCGTTGCGGCGACGGGCTACAAGAACCAGCAGGACGTCGTCCGGCACTTCTTCGGCGATGCCATGGCCGAGCGGGTCGGCGAGGTCTGGGGCTTCGACGAGGGGGGCGAGCTGCGCAACATGTGGCGCCGGACGCCGCAGCCGGGGCTCTGGTTCGTCGGCGGCGGTCTGCCGCACGTGCGCATCTACTCGAAGTTCCTCGCGCAGCAGATCAAGGCCTGCGAGGTCGGGCTCATCGATCGTGCCGGCGGCTATGGGCGGGACGCCGCACCGGCGAAGGCGATGCCGAGGGCTCAGGCCGCCGAATAGGCCATGCGGGCCAAAGCGCCCGCGCATCCCTCATCGACGTCGGGCAGTCTACCGGGTCGCGGTCACGCCGCGGCCCGGTTCGTTTTCCGGCTGCCTCGTCGCTCGATCAGGTCGCTCTGGAAGAAGCGCTCGCCTCGAAGAGAGGCCCTCGCCGCGAATTCGGCGCGGATGTGCCGGGCCATCTCCTCGGCGAGCTCGCTG
>JBGSJD010000261.1:0-3570 GCA_041742195.1 Hyphomicrobiaceae bacterium | reverse complement strand
GCGGCGCGCGGCTGAGGCAGCCTCGCGCTCATTCGTGCCGCAGCGCCTCGATCGGATCGAGGCGGGCGGCGCGGCGGGCCGGGAAATAGCCGAACACGACCCCAACGATGGCCGAGAACACGAAGGCGACGGCGACAATGGTCGTGTCGACCGCGAACGGAACGCCCAGCACGCGCGTCGCGAGGCCGGCCATGCCGAGGCCGACGAGCACGCCGATCAGTCCGCCGAACAGCGACAGGACGACAGCCTCGACGAGGAACTGGGCGAGCACCTGACTTTCGAGCGCGCCGATCGCGAGCCGGATGCCGATCTCGCGCGTGCGCTCGGTCACCGACACCAGCATGATGTTCATGATGCCGATCCCGCCCACCAGAAGGCTGACGGCTGCAACCGCGGCCAGGAGGCCCGTCAGCATGGCCGCGGTGCCGGCCTGCGTCTGGGCGATCTGGGTCATGTCCAGGATCGTGAAATCGTCCTGCTTGCCCGCAGTTATGCCGCGGCGCTCGCGCAGCAGCCATTCAAGATCGCGCTGCACCTTGTCGGTTCCCGTTCCCTCGGCGGCGGACACCATGATGCGACGGATCTCGGTCGAGCCGGAAATGCGCCGCTGATAGGCGCGGATCGACATGACGACGATATCGTCCTGGTCGCTGCCGAAGCTGGACAGGCCCTTCGATGCCAGGACGCCGATCACCTCGCACGAGACGTTCCCGAGCCGCATGGCGCGACCGATCGGATCGGTTCCCGCAAACAGATTGTCGCGGATGGTCTTGCCGATGAAGCAGACCGTGCGGCCGGCCCGCAACTCGCTGTCGTAGAACGGCCGGCCGGCGACGAGCGGCCAATCCTGCGTCACCAGATAGTCGTTGTCGGTGCCGGCGACGGTGGTGGCTCGGCTTTCGGAGCCGACGATGACGGTCACGGCCTTCTGGGCGAGGGGCGCGATGGCCTTGACCCCGCGCAGCTCACGGCGCATCGCCTCGATGTCGCGCAACGAGAAGGCCTTGGCGTCGCTGCTCGCGCGGCCGGGGCCGAACTGGCCCGGATTGACCGACAACAGGTTCGTGCCGAGCTTGGCCATCTCGGCCTTCACCTTCGCGGTGGTGCCGTTGCCGATGGTCACCATGGCGATGACGGCGCCGACGCCGATCACGATGCCGAGCACCGTCAGGAACGAGCGCATCGCATTGCGGCTGATCGAGATCAGCGCCAGTCGGATCGCCTCGCGGAGCATCAGGCGGCCTCCCCTTGCAGGGTGTCGCTGTCGATGCGGCCATCGACAAAGCGGACGACACGCCGCGCATAGGCTGCGATGTCGCTTTCGTGCGTGACCATGACGACGGTGATGCCCCGGTCGCGATTGAGCCCGGTCACGAGATCCATGATCTCGCGACTGGTGCGGGTGTCGAGATTGCCGGTCGGCTCGTCCGCGAGGAGCACGAGAGGGTCCGTCACGATGGCGCGGGCGATCGCGACGCGCTGCTGCTGGCCGCCCGACAACGCCGAAGATGTATGTTGCTCACGCCCTTGCAGTCCGACGCTCGCAAGGGCCTGCATGGCACGACTGCGCCGCTCCTCGATCGGAAGCCCCCGATAGACGAGTGGCAAGTCGACGTTCTCCAGCGCGGTCGTGCGCGGGAGCAGGTTGAAACCCTGAAAGACGAAGCCCAGAAGTTCGCGGCGCACCATGGCGCGCTGGTTGCGCGTGAGCCCTTCCATGGGAATGCCCTCGAACAGATATGATCCGGACGTCGGCGTATCGAGGCAGCCGATGACATTCATGGCTGTCGACTTCCCCGAACCCGACGGCCCCATGATGGCGACGAACTCGCCTTCACGGATAACCAGATCGACGTCCGCCAAGGCGCGCACCATGGCTTCGCCCGAGCCGTAGGTGCGGCTGACGCGACGAAACTCGATCAGGGGTGGTGCCGTCGCTGCGGCGGGCCGGTCTTCCATGGCCGCTCAGCTCTTCGCCGGGGCTTGCTGATCGAGGACGACAGTCTGGCCTTCCTTCAGGTCACCGTTTCTGACCTCGGTGTTGCGGCCATCCGTGGCGCCGGTCGCGATCGGAACGGGATGGGGCTGGCCTTTCTCGAGCACCCAAATCCTGCGGTCCGCCGAGGCCGCAGCGTTGGGCGTGCTTGCTCGCCGCATCGGCGGGCCGGGCATTATGCGCTGCAGGAAACTGCGCTGGTCCGTCCGCGTGACGGGCGGGACGAAGCGGAGAGCGGCATTCGGGACGAGCAGCGCATCGGCGATGTTCTCGACGCGGATCTCGGCTGTCGCCGTCATGCCGGGCCGGAGCAGCAGTTCGCTGTTGTCGATTGTCAGCACCGCCTTGTAGGTCACGACGCCCTGGATCGTTTCGGAGGCGTAGCGCACATCCCGGATCGTCGCCGGAAAGCGACGGTCGGCAAACGCGTCGACGGTGAACGTGGCCGACTGGCCGGGCTGCACCTTGCCGACGTCGGCCTCGTCGACGTCGACCTGCAGCTCCATCTGACGCAGATCCTCGGCGATCGAGAAGAGAACCGGGGCCTGAAGGGAGGAGGCGACGGTCTGGCCTGGCTCGGCACTGCGCTTCAGGACGACGCCGGCGATCGGAGACATGATCACGGCTTTGGCGCGGTTCGTCTCGCTCAAACTGAGATCAGCGGCAGCGACCCCCACGTCCGCCTTGGCGCTCGCGACCGCCGCAATCGCTCGGTCGTGGGCCGCCTGAGCCACTTCCAGATCGTGGGTGGATGTGAACTGCTTGCCGGCCAGCAGCGACTTCCGGATGAGATCGCGCTGCTTCTCGATCACCGTAGCCTCGGCATCGGCGACCTTGGCGCGCGCCGCAGCCAGCCGGGCCCGCGAACTGGCGACGGTCGCATCGAGCTTGTCGGTATCGAGTTCGGCCAGCGTCTGGCCGGCCGTGACCGGCGAGTTGTAGTCGACGTGAACCTTGCGGATGGTGCCGGAGAGCTCGCTCGACACGTCCACCTTGTTGGTCGGCTGCACGGAGCCGGTCGCGGTGACGACGACGACGATCGCGCCTCGCGTCACCGGAGCGGTCACGTACGTGACCTTGGCGCTACCGCCCGACAGAAGCCAGTATCCGAACAGGAGAACAAGCAGCGTCGCCGCAGCAGCCATCCATCGTTGCGCCGGCCCTTGCAGAAAGCCGAACTCGGCCAACTTGCCCGCTTTCAGGATTTCGTTGATGTCGGCGCGCGCCGTGCGGCGCTGTGCAGGTTCACTCATGTCTTTTGTCCGCCTGATCAAACGGCATCATCAACGCAAATTGCGGATGACTACCTTGACCTTGCGCAATGCGAGGATGCTCAGCGGACGGTGAATACGACTTCGGACAGGGGTGCGGAGCGGCGGCGTCAGCCGTCCCGGCTGACGAAGCTCGCGACGACGCGCTTCCTGTCGCCGCTATCGAATTCGATCGTGAGCTTGTTGCCGTCGACCTCGACGACCGTGCCCGGGCCGAACTTCTCGTGGCGGACCCGGTCGCCGCGCGCGTAGCCGGCACTGTCGGCGGTCGACGAGGCGATCAGCACGCCGTCGATGGTCGTC
>JBGSJD010000260.1:0-17934 GCA_041742195.1 Hyphomicrobiaceae bacterium | reverse complement strand
CATGCGGGCCAGCGTGTCGGCCGACCGGATGCGCGGGTCGGCGAAGTCGACCAGCAGGGCGAGACCAAGCCCGAGCAAACCGCCGGCAGCCACGGTCATAAGCAGGATCAGCGTCTTGCCAACGCGCGGGAACTCGGGGTCCTTCGCGGCATCGATGATCGTTATCTGTTCCGGCGCTCGCAGGATCTGGAACTTCTGCGATGCGATCGGCGTGCCGAAGCGGCGCTCCGCCTCGACGAAACGCTCGCGGGCGAGCTCGACCTCGGCGCTCAGCTGGCTCAGCTCCTTCGCGAGCCCGGCAGACGACGACGAAGCCTGACCGGCCGCTGGCCGCGTGACGCCAGCGATCTGGGTCGTGCGGGTCTCGAACTCGCGCTCGAGGCTCTGCAGCTCGATCAAGCGCTCGAGCTGCTTTTGCGCGATCGAGATGTCCATGCGCTGGGCGTCGTTGCCGGAGCCGAGCTGCGCCAGCTTGGCGCGTGCGGCGTCGATGTTGTTGTCGAGCGGCGTCTGTGTGCCATCCTGGAGGGCGAGTTCCGCGCGCAAGACCTGGATCTGCTTGTGGGTGCGCCGCTGGGCTGCAAGAAGGTCCTCGAGCGCCCGATCCGTGAACGAGGTCGTCGACAGGTCGCGCACCTGCTTCAAGACGGTCGCATATGCGCGCTCGGCGGTGGCAAGCTGTTCGCGGCGGCGCTCGACCACAAGGCGTGGCGCGGTCATGATCACGTCGCCGGGGGCGAGCAGGCTTTCCAGCAGCCGCACGGTGATGGTCTCGAGCTTCTTGCCGAGGCCCTCGGCCTTGCTGCCACGCAGCCGGACTTCGATGATCTCGGTGCTCAGGGGCGTGATCGTGATGGCTTCCTGGAGCTGGCGGACCTCGATGCTCATCTGTTTGGAGGTCATGGGCGACTTGTCCTCGGCGATCTCACGAACGACCGATTCGAGGACGCGATCGCTTCGCAACAGGGCCTGAAGACCGTTGAACCGATCCTGGCTCTGATGGGGTGCGATCTGGGTCTCGCGGCCGAGAAGCCCGGGACCGCCCTGCTCCTGCAGCAGCAGCAGGGTGCGCGACTGGAACGACTTCGGCAGCAGGAAGCCGAGGCCGATGCCGATGGGAATGCTCAGCACGATGGGCAGCAGCAGCAAACGCCGGCGGACCCAGAACAGCGAGGCTATCCTCTGGATGACAACGGCGGGGGTGAGCGTGCTTTTCATCTTGTTCGGTCCTTGCTTCGTGAACGTCGATGCCGATGCGGAAAATCGGCTTTGGGAGTGAGCGATTTCAAACAGGCTTCGGCGTGGGATCGGCCGGTCGCCGACGGTCGGGTGGTGATCGGGGAGCGCGCGGCACGAGCCGTGACCTGGCTGACTGGGCCACGGCGCCCGGTCGCTGCTCCGGCGCCGATACACTCTCGGCAACGGTTGCGATGGCGGCTGCGAGGGCAACGAGCAGGTACGGCGTCCAGCTCACGTGGTGGCCGAGGAAGGTTCCGGCGACGCAGAAGCTCACCATGGCCGCCAGAAGGCCAATCGAAATAACGTGCACGGCGGTTTCGTCGGGGCGAGATTGCAGCGTCGCAATGGACTGGCGAAGCGAGCGGAATGCCAGCACCAGCATCGTCACCAGCAAGAGGAGGCCCGGCAGCCCTCCCTCACCCAGCATCCCGAACCAGGTGCTGTGCGGGGCCATGTTCTTGAAGATCCAGACGGGTGTGTAGAAATAGAAGGCGTCCGGGAAGCCGGCATAACCGACGCCGCTCAGCGGGTTGCCCAAGGCCATGTTGATCGCCGAACGCCACGCGAGGATGCGGTGATAGCTCGATTCATCGATGCCACTGCCCGCGACCTCGGCCAGGCCGCCCGACTGCCGCGCCGCAATGCCCATCGCCACGAAAAGCGCGAAGCCGGCCAAGGTCGCCAGTCCGATCACCATCGCGCGTGAGCGAATTTTGTAGAGGGCCACCACGCCCATCGCCGCCATGATGCCCAACAGACCGCCTCGGCTCTGAGTCGCGATGATCGCCGGGAGGATCACCGCCAATGTCGCCAGGGAAACGAGGCGCACCGATCGGCTCGGTCCCATCGCGGCGAGCGCCATCGCGAGACTGGCCGGAATGAGCATGGTCAAGGCGAGGTCGTTCGGGTCGGCGATCGGCGACTTGAAGGCCTGGCCGATCGTAACTCGGGTTCCCTCCACGAGATCGATGCCGTTGAACTTGTTGTACAAGGCGACGAGACCGATCAGGACGCCGCTCAACAGAATTGCCGTCGTCGTCGCCTTGAGGTCGGTTCGGGTCCGGATCAGCCAGCTCAGGGCCAAGGACGTGATGATGATCTTCCAATAGGTTTCGGTGAGGAAGGCCCAGGTGCCCGCCTTGTTCATGGCGGTCAGCGAGCCCAGGAAGCCCAGGGCCAGCAGCGCGAGCATGATGACGAGTGTCGGCCGCCAGACCGTCCGGACAGTGCGCGCCAGGACGGCATGCCAAAAGAGCGCAACGATCGCGAGCGCGCCCGAGAACAGGGTGATGTGGGTCTCGCGCAGGAAGGGGTAGGCGTCCGGGAGCCTGAAGGTCGACATGACCATGAAGATCAAGCTCCAGGACAACGGGAATGCGAGCGCCAGCCAGAGCGCCAGGGGCACGACGGCCAGGGCGTAGGGCGGCACGCCCTGAGCGGCACCGATCACCATGATCGCAAGCGCCATGATGGCCAGGGTCGTCTGGCTTCCCTGGGACTGAACCGGCCCCGCCTGCTGCACTACGCTCATCGTCGGTTCACCTCTTTGCGGCGCCTGCAGCGTCATTGGCGGCAGAACCCGTGAAGCCGAGTGCTTGCAAGTGCCGGGCCGCCTCCTTGCGAAGGGCGTCCAGGTCACTCCCGGACCATGGCTGGCGGGCGTCATGGCCGATCGTCGTCCGCTGCAGCAGATCGGTGAGCCAGGCGCGCGCACTGGTCCGCGCCGGGCCCGGCGCGGCGGCATCGATCGCCTGGCCGAGTGCCATCACCGTCCGATAGTCGACGAGGCCGATCCGGAAGGTCAGCAGATCGAGTGACGGCCGGAGGCTGCCGTCGCGATGCACGAAGGCTGCCAGATAGTCGTCCTCACGGCCGTCGAGGCCGTACCACGGGTCGGCGCTCGGAATGCTGTAGGCGTAGCGCATCAGGCCCCGACAGCCGAGTTCACGCATCTTCAGCAGGTAGAAGCCGCGCTCGAAGCGCGAGTTGCGATTGTAGAGGGCGCATTCGCTGCCGCTCGCGACGACGTGGCGAATGGCTGCTTCCGAATGGTGATTGAGGTAGATCCGGTCGACCTTGCCGGCAAGCGCGGCCTCCGGGGCCTTGGGGGTCGTGAAGCTGGTGAAGACGGCGGAGCGGGCACGGGGCCTCGCCTGAGCCAACGCCTCGGCGGCGGCTATCGAGTCGCCGATCGCGCTGCCTTGCGGTTCGTCGCCGACCACGAAGCGCAGGGGAAGCCATCCCTGGCCTCGTCCATGCAACTCGATGGCGAGGGTGATCTCGCGGATCGCCGTCCGGTAGTCGCGGCCGAGCGCGCCCATGGTGTCGGTGACGCGGCTCGTGGTCAGGGCGCCGCCGATGTCGAAGCCGTCATAGGTCAGGACTTCGCCCCTGAAGCGGCGCCGGATCGCCTGCATGGCGATGTTGGCATTCGCGAAGTCGATCTGGGGGGTGCCATTGAAATAGCGCGTCACTTCGAGGCTGCCGAGGCCGCCCGAAACGGCAGTCATGCCGGATTCGGCCAAGAGGTCGATGGAGGCCCGCATGCCGGCGATGCGGCGTTCGAGCACCTCGGGATAGGTCGTCGACGGATAGGCCGGCGCGACGCCGAGGAAGCCGACGGGGATGTCGGCCGCCGGCAGCGTCCAGGGATAGATTTCCACTGTCACCGGCAGGGTCGACGTCTCGCCGGTCGCGAGGCGCAGCGAGAGGCTGCCGGACACCGTGCCGGGCCCGGCGTCGGGGGCGACTGTGATGTCGAACCAGAGGCGGCGGCTCGTTCCCGCGCGAAGGCGCAAGGGCGAAGCTGCAGAAACGGCCAGCGGATCGAGCAGGCGCGGCAGGCTCTCGTAGACCGTCCCGCTGTCGGTGCGTCGCGTGGCGCGGTAGCGAACCTTCCGTTGTGCGATGCGGACGCCCGGCAGATCGAGTTTCGCCTCGATCAGATCGACATCCTGATCGACGTAGAGGCCGAGGGTGAGTTCCTGGACATGGCCTTTGGCGAGCGCCGATTGCAACGATGTCCGCAGATCGCTGGCGGCGGGCTTGAAGCCGGGCGGGGAGACCTCGGTCGCCGGACGCTGGAAGACCCAGACCTTGCCGCCCAGTGCGTTGGCGGGCTCGGTCGGCGCGGGGGACGGCGGTGACACGATCTGGCGGTATTCGGCGTCGAACTGTCGCTCGAGGCGCCGCTCGAGGTCGGCCATGAAGCGATCGCCGGCGTCCTTGCGGCCTTTCGGATAGATGACCACGCCCGCGATCGTGGCCGCGTACGGATGGCCATTCGAGGTGAATCGGATCGTCAGGCGGCCGCCCTTCACCGATGCCTCGAAGCGCTTCGGTGCGTAGCGATCCTTCACGTAGCGCGCCCAGATCCGGTCGCCGGGCCAGTCCTCGTCGTTCGAGTGGCGGAAGTAGCGATCGAGGAAGTCGTTCGCCAGCCGGCGGTCGACCTCGACCTCGCGTTCCTGGATGATCACGGAGCGCTGCGTCCAGCTCGGGTAGTAGGTCCAGTAGCCGGCGTCTTCCAGCATCAGCCAGACGACGTAGTCGCCATCCGGCAGGTCGAACTGCAGGCCGCCGCCGATCACCGAGATCCAGTCACGGTTGAGGCTGTCGGGATGTCGCCGGTCCTCGGTGCGCGCGAACCGCGTGCCGGGAATGAAGCCCCAGCCGCGTTCGGCGCGATAGATCGAGCCGCCGGTCATGCGGCGAAAGCCGTTCATCAAGGGGCTCGCATTGCTGCCCGCATCGAGGGCGACAAGCTCCGCGAACAGGCTCTCGACAGGCGGCTCCTGCTCGAGGCGCACGTCGTCGACGGCGATCTCGGCCTTGGTCTGGGAGAAGGCCAGGTGGCGGATCGAATGTAGTTCCAGGCGCCGGGTTTCGACGACGGCGTTCTTCTCGCCGACGAAGGCCTGCAGCGGGATCTCGACCGTCGAGCGGCCCGGTGGCAACGACGTATACCAGTTGACCCGGCTCCAGTAGCTGGTCGTCTTGTCATCCCAGATCTCGATGGCGAGCGGCTGCACTTCGGAGGTCGGATTGCTCGCCTCGAAGCGCAACCAGTCGTAACCCGTCCAATCCTGGCGCAAGCCCGTCGCGCGGGACGCGGCGATGTACTGGCCCGGATAGATCAAGCCCGACGAACTGCCCGAAATGGGACGGGGCGCCCGCGGCACCGAGGCCGGAAAGGGTACATTCTCCTCGAAGTCACCGATCACCAGCGGCGGCTGGACCGGTTTCGTCACCGTCAGCCGGTTGACCGCGTCCCTAGAGGCTGCGAGGCGTCGGCAAAGGGGCTTTGCGGCATAGCCGGGGTCGGCGCAGTAGCCGGCAAGGACGAGATCCTCTTCGTCGAGGGGTGGAACGAAGGCGAGGGGCTTCTCGACCGTCTTCGCCACAGAGAACGCATCGCCCGTCAGGGCGCAGTTCGCGACGCGCTCGAGGCGGACATCGTCGAAGAAGACGCGCCCGCTGCCGTAGTTGAACAGGTAGAGGATCGTCTCGGTCGTGCGTGTCGTGGTGAAGGTCAACTCGAAGCGGCGCCAGTCACTGTCGCCCGTTGCGACTTGATGCGTGATGTTCCTGTCCCCGGCGATGGCCAGATGAATGGCGCCGGCGAGGCCGTATGGGTTCGGCGATGCGCCGTATGCCGCCGCCGATCCTGTCAGTCGCCACGAGCAGGCCGGAAGCTGGAGACGCTGGAACAGCGCCTGCTTGGCAACGCCGAACCCGGTCAGGACGACGGAGCGCTCACCGGAGGAGCGGGCGCCCGACGTCGGCTCGATGGTGCCCTCGCCTTCCCAGCGGTAAGGTGTCCAGCCGTCGATCGCCGAGCCGGAAACGACCTCCAGATCGCCGTTCCGAAGCTCCGTCGCCGAGGCAGCGAGCGGTAAGGCGATGGCCGCGAGGAAGACCGCGAGACACGCGAGCGCGACACGATAGCGGCGAGGCTCGAAGTCAATGCTGTACGGCATCGTCGACCTGCGGTTGCCAGTGCTTCAGGCGAATCCCGAACATCAGCTGCAAGGATCCGATCAGGGAGGCAAAATGCCCCTCCACCAGATAGCCGAGCCACGACAACAATCGCGGTGTCGAAGGCGTCCGGACGAGTATCACGATCATGGCCGTCGCCAAGACCAGGATCTCGATCAATAGAAGCACGAGATAGGCCGAGTGACCACGGGCGGCCAGGATCGCCGTGAGGAGGACCGCGAGCAAGCCGATGAAGGGCATGAAGGGGCGCGAACCCTTGCCGGAGGCAAACGCAAAGGCGAGCCAGGGCCGGCGCGGATCGAACAGCTTCGTCAGTCTCAGGGTCTGCTGCATGTTGCCAGCGCCGATGCGAATGCGGCGCTTGAATTCCTGCTGCGACTGGGTGCGCTCGAGCTCGCTCGCCACGATGGATTTATCGTAAACGCCACGGCTTCCACTCGCCACGATGCTCATCGGCAGGATGAAGTCGTCGTTGATCGTATCCGGTGGCATCGGTTGCCACCGGGCCCGACGAATGAAGTAGAGGGCGCCGTGACCGCCGATGGCGCTGTCGAGCGACGACTCGTCATCCTTGAGCTTGGTCTGGTAGTCGGTGTAGCGGCGTTCCCCTTCGCTGCCGGCGTCGATCAGGGCATACGTCGCGAAGACGACCCCGACGTCCGGCGCCGACATGTGGGCGGCCACCTTGCGCAGGCAGTCCGCCGGCATCAGCGCGGAGGTATCGGTCAAGGCCACGATCTCGGCCTCGATGTCGCCGATGCAATCGTTCAGAACCGCGACCTTGCCGCGATTGCGCGGAAACACGATCAGCTCGATGCCGTGCCCGGGGGGCAGCTTCGCCAGAGCCTCCGTGGCCCGTTCCCGCGTCGCGTCGCGGCTGCCATCGAGCGCGATCAGAATGCGCAGACGATCGCGCGGATAGTCCAAAGCCGCGAGGTTGGCGATCTTCACGGCGATGTAGCGCTCCTCGTTGTAGGCAGGCATCACCACCGCGATGGTCGGCAAGCTGTTGGCCGGAACGGCGGCGGAGTGCAAGGGCCCGGCCACGGCGCGGCGGGCGCGCGCGAGGCGGTCCAGCAGAACCGGATAGACGATGTGGTGATAGAACAGCACCCAGAGCGCGAGCGCGAGAAGGGCTTTCAGCCAGATGTCGCTCATGCCGCCGCCCTTATGTCATCGAGTTTGCGCGTCGTGGCGGCGAGCGAGAAGCCGGCTTCGACGAAAGCCCGGGTCGCGTCCGAGGGTGGCGGAGCCGCAAGAATTTCCTCGATGGCGCCGGCCAGTCCCTCGACGTCGCCGACGGCCGTCAAGCGGCCACCGGGGGCGAGGCCTCGCGAGACGCCGCCAACGTCGCTCGCGACAGCCGGTACGCCACAGGACTGGGCCTCGAGGAGGGCGCGGGGAAGCCCCTCGGCAAGCGACGGGAGGCAGAAGACGTCGAAGGCCGGAACAATCCGCTCGAGATCGGACTGAAGGCCGAGGAACAGGACGCGGTCCGTGACATCCTGAGATGCCGCCTGAGCCTCCAAAGCCGCCCTTTCCGGGCCGTCTCCGACGATGACGAGGACGACGTCGGTGGGCAATTTCCGCAAGGCCGCAATGAGATGCGTCTGGCCTTTGACGGGCACGAGGCGCCCGATGGTCCCGACGATACGGGTCGCGGCCGGCAGCTCGAGGGCGCGGCGTGCCTGCTGGCGATCGGCCGGGATGAAGCGCCGGGTGTCGACGCCCGGAGGAATGACGGTCACGGTGGTGCCGGGAACGATTTCGCGAACGCGATCGGCGACGGCGTCCGAGACCGCGATGCGGCGCGGCCGCACGAGGCGCTCGCAGAGGCGCGAGATCGTCTGGTGCCTCGGATTGTCGTAGTGCCAGGCGTCGTGCTCGATGTGGATGATCCGCTCGATGCCGGCCAGCCGGGCCGCAAGTCCGCCATGCAGGAGGGGGCCCACATGATGCAGGACGACGACGCCCGGACGCTCGCGTCTGAACAGCGAATAGAGGCCGGCGAGGACCGACAGCGCCGAGCGCTTGCCCTGCTCGAGGGCGAACAGCGGCACGCGTGACGCCGCGAGTGACGGCCAAGCAGCCAAGAGGCCTTCGCGGTCGCCGGCAAGGCTGACGATCGGACCGGCGAACTCCGACGTCGCCGCAAGGTCCAGCGCCATCGTCTCGATCCCGCCAGGGCTCATCTTCTGGACGACCTGCATGGCGCGCGTTTTCGATGCTGACGGCATGGCGATGGGAAAGCTGCCTTTGAGATTGTTGGTGCGGGGCTTCGCGTTCCCCATTGCTGAAGCGCTCATTCCGGCGGAAACTACCGTGTCCGAAGTGCCGGTTTCATAAGCATGTGGCCTCCGTCGACGTCAAAGATTTGACGTACAAAGACTTAACGGTGCGGGGCCGTGGCTCCGAGCTGCTGGCGTCGTCGTCCAAGCAAGCATTTTTGGGCGTCAGTTCGATGGCCGGGCTGGCCCTTCGATCTTGCCCGCCCTAGGTGTCGGGACAATGTGCCACAACCAAGGCAAAGTGATGGGTGATACGCAATGTTAAGGTTGAAAGTGTCTGTCAAAGTCATTAAGGATGCAGAATAAAGTGACGACCGCTATACTTGACAAGACGTTAAATCAGTGGTCGTTGGAATATGAAATCGGTCCGTTTGCGCACTGATTGAGCGTGACGGGTAGGGCTGCCGGCTCCGGTGCGACAGTCCTGATCATCAACGGCTCGATCTCAAACGGAAATATCGATTTTGCCTGGTGGCAAACGGTTTGCAGCCGCGATGTCACGGGCAGGTCGCTCAGGTGTGTAAAAGCGGTACCGAAGCGTATCCGCTCCAGGGTTCAGTCGGGGTAAGCCGCAATGCGCATGTACTCAGTTCTTCCGCTTTCAATCTCTCGGCTCGGCCTCGTTTCGGCACTTTCGCTCGCTCTCGTAGCCGGCTGGTCGTCGGTCGGTACGATCGTCTACGCAGACAGCCGCGGCAGTGCGGAATCGAGCGCCAAGTCGACCACCGATGGCATTCCGCTGAGCAGCGCCGAGCGCGTCAGCGTCAGGGTCCCCGAGTTCCCGGTTCTGTCCGGCGAGTACCGGATCAACGACGACGACACCATCTCGTTCCCGATCGTTGGCCGGCTCAAGGTGACCGGCCGCACGCCTGTGGATCTCGAGCGCATCGTCGCCGAGGAGGTCAGGCGCCGGGCCGGCCGCGAGGCGCAGGTCACGCTGGAAGTCATCGAATACAAGCCGATCTTCGTGAACGGCTATGTGGTTCGCGCCGGCGCCATGCCGTGGCGCCCGGGCTACACCGTGATGCACGCCGAAGCGCTCGCCGGCGGCGTCTTCCGCCCGACCGACAGCCGCTCTGCGTTGCCGGCTGAAAACGAGAGGGCACGCGCCTCGCGCGCCGCTGCGGATCTTGCCCGCGTTCAGGCCAGTCTGGCGCGCCTGCAGGCCGAGAAATCGGGCGAACCCGTCGTGCAGATGCCGTCGGGATTGACGGAACTCGTCACGCCGGTCGAAGCGCGCAAGCTGGTCGCCGCTCAGAATACCATGCTGGGCAGCCGGCGTGCGGCGTTCGATGCCCGTATCAAGTCGCTCGAGCGCGGCCGGGGCCTCGGCGAGGAGGAGATCAAGGCGCTGCACGCGCAGGTGGTCCGGCTCGACGAACAGCTCAAGCTGCGTCACGAGTTCGCCAAAAGCGTGAAGGCATTGAATATCAAGGGCTTGGTCCGCTTCGAGCGGACGCTCGACGAGCAGTCCCGGATCGCCGAGCTCGAGGAGCGGCGCACCAACGTGATCGTCGCGCTGGCGCGGGTGCATTCCAGCGTGTCGTCGGTCCTGCGTGAGCTCGACGTGATCAACCAGGAGCGGACGGCCAGCCTCGACGAGGAAATCCTGCGCCTCGAGCGGGATGCGGCCCAGCATCAGATCGACGTCGACTCTGCCCGTGACGCTTATAGAAAGCTTACTGGCCAGAATGTTTTGACGGACAACCAGCAACGGGTTTCTTCTAATCTCTCATACGAGATCGTGCGCAACGACAAGGGTGCCGTGAATACGTTCCCGGCGCTTCCGCTGACCCCGCTGCTGCCGGGTGATCTGCTCGTCGTGCGCCTGCAGGAGCAACCTTCGCAATGACCGAACCGACCGCCACCCGAGCCGGCGATACCCTGAAGCGCCGGCGCGTGATCGAGCAGATCGCGCTCACCATCCAGACGTCGGGCGTGCGCTCGATCGCGATCGGGTCCGTCAAGCACGACCCGGCGTGGAGCGCGATGGCGCGTGACGTGGCGAGCGTGTGCGCCAAAGCCGGGCTCCGGTCGGTGGTGGTCGACGTTTCGGGTTCCGAGATCGGTCCGAGCTGGATTCCAGGTGACGGCCGTGCGCAGCCGGCACCCGACGCCGACGATCCTTCGATCGACGTGGTCAGCGCCGCAAACAGCATTCAGGCGCGGGCCGCGTTCAACAATCGCTCGCGACTGTCGGTCGGTCTCACCGAAGAACTCGCCGGCTACGATCTCGTGGTTCTCAGCCTCGCCGGTCTTGGCGAGGATCGCGATGATCGCGTCAACGCGGTGGCGGCGGCGTCGGCTGCCGACGGCGTCTTGCTGGTGTGCCCGACCAACCAGATCGCGCAGTCGGAGTTCCAGGACACGATCAACGCCGTGCTCGGTGCCGGCGGCACGATCGTCGGCACGGTCATGGACGATCGCTCGAACCCGATGCTCGGCGACGACATGGCGCGCGTCGCGCAGCGCGCGCTGGGGTTCATGCCGCCACTCGCTCGCTGGGCGGCCAAGCGACTGCGCTCGAGTGCAGCGCTGAACAGTCCCATCTACTCATGACGGACGCGGGCCCTAGCCGGCCTGCCGCCTCCTCTCCCGGCACGATCTGGCAACTCGTCGACACCAGTTCTGTCGGGGGCATCGAGCGTCATGTCGCGACGCTGGCCGACGGGCTTCGCAGGCGTGGCGCCGATTGTGTCGTCGTGCTCTATCAGGATCATGGACGCAATCCCTGGCTGGCTCAGCTCGCCGAGGCCGGGCTTTCCGTGCGCATTCTCGATGGGTCCGTGCCGGGGCTTTATCGGGCCCTCAGGGACGCGCGGCCCGCACTCCTCCACACGCACGGCTACAAGGCGGGAATCCTCGGGCGGCTGGCGGCGCTCGCGGCCGGCACTCCAGTCGTCTCGACCTTTCATAGCGGCGAGGACCCGCCGTTTCCGCTGAAGCTCTACTATCGGCTCGATGCCTGGTCGTCGCTCACGGCGCGGCGCATCGCTGTCAGCGACGTGATCCGCGGCAAGATCCCTTGGCGCTCCGAACTCATTCCCAACTACCTCGTGCCGCCGCCCGCGCCTCCCAGTGCCGCGTTGCCGCGGCGCGTCGGATTCGTGGGGCGGCTCAGTCATGAGAAGGCGCCCGACATCTTCTGCGAACTGGCTCGGCGCTCACCGCCGGGTATCGAGTGGCACGTCTGGGGCGACGGGCGCATGCGGGCGGATCTCGAAGCCCGATATGGCGATGTCGTCACGTTCCATGGCGTCGTCACGGACGTCAGGCCGGTCTGGGAAAGCATCGGTTTGCTGGTCATGCCGTCGCGCGCCGAGGGCCTGCCGCTCGCCGCTCTCGAGGCACTTTCGATGGGCGTCCCAGTGCTCGCAAGTCGTGTCGGCGGCGTGCCGACGATCGTCCGTCCGGGCGAGACGGGATGGCTGATCGATGTCGGCGACGTCGATGGCGCCGTGGCGGCGGTGGCCGATTGGCACACGATCGGCACCGAAGACGGGCGCGCGCTCCGGCATCGCTGCTGGCGCCATGTGGTCGATCACTTCTCGGAGCAGCGGCACCTGCCAGACATCCTCGCGGTCTACGAGCGTGCCGGGGTTGCTCTCGGGATGGAGCCGCTGACGCCGGCGGTCCGCTGACGGGTCGTTGCGCGAGCGTTCCATCGGAAGGAATGCGACGGCGAGACTGGCGCGGGCCGGCCGTTCGCCCGATGCCGGCCGCACTCCCCGCCGTGACTGTTTCCGCTCGCAGCTTTCAGGCCAGCAGCGTTTTCGACGATGGCTTTCGCTTTATGAGACTGCGGGCCGCATAGATCGTGTCGCGCAGGATCGTGTGGCGGGCGAAGAGCGCGATGGCGAGGACGTAGCCGACGCCGCCCGCTGCAACTGACGCAAGCATGCGGATTTCAGGCGCCTCAGTCGGAAGGGCGTGTCGCGTCGCGAGCACCGCAAGCGCCATCGCGAGCGTCGCGACCGCGATCGGCCAGTGGAGCTGCAGCAGGCGCAAGACGCCCAGTCCCGTCAGATCTCGGGTGAGATGGACCAGGCCGAACACGATGAGCGGGTATGCCACCGACCAGGCGATGCAAACGCCGATGATACCGTGGAAGTAGGCGCCGACGAAGAATGCCAGCGGCATGAGCGCGACGCTGGCGCCCGTGTATCGAAGGCTGATCTCGGGTCGGCCGATGGCGTTGAAGAACGGGCTGAAGAGCGCCGACACTGTCATCAGGATGCCTGCCGGGACCAGGATCTGGGCGGGCAGCACAGCGCCTTCCCACTGTGGGCCGAGGCCGCTCTTGACGGCGTCGTCGGCGACCAGCGCGAAGCCGACGAGGGCAGGCACGGTGAACAGGGAGACCTGCAGCATCGCGCGGGCGAACCAGTCCTGCATACGCGGCGCGTCGTCCTGCATCCGGCTGTAGGCGGGATAGGCGATCTGGTTGACGGCGAGCACGATTTTCTCGGCGGGCACCGACATGATCTGCAGGGCCAGCCAGTAGTAGCCGAGCTGAACGGTATTGAGCAGGAACGTGATGATCGCCAGATCGGCGTAGCGATAGACGAACCACAGCATGTGCGTGGCGGCGACCGTGAGGCCGAACACCAGCAGCGGTTTCACTTCCAATGTCGGCATGGCGAGGCGCGGACGCCATTTCGCGGCGATCAGCAGCCACACGGTGGTCAGGCTCGTGCCGACGATCATCGAGATGGCGAGAGCCCAGACACCGAAGCCGAGGACGGCGAGTGTCAACAGTGTGGCTGCCTGGATCAGTCCGACCCCCGCCAGCATCGCAGTGATGCGGCCGTACTGCAGGCGCCGCTCGATGAGCGCGAAGCAGATGGCCTGGAAGGGCGCCACGAGGATGAGCAGCGCCAGCGCCCGGACGAGTGGCTCGACGAGCGGATTGTTCAGATGCGCCGCGAACGGCGCCGCCAATGCCTGCGTGAAGAGGCAGGCGACGACGCTCAACGCAAGCATCAGCGTGAATGTCTGGGTGACGTCGCGTTCACTGACCGTCTCGCTCTGGACGAGGGCACGGCCCATGCCGGCCGTCGCCAGCACCTCGATGAAGCCGGTCAGGATGTAGGCCGTGGCCATCAGGCCATAGTCCGACGGCGCGAGAATACGCGCGACGCCGAGCGTGACCACGAACTGGATGAGCTGCGTGGCGGCGCGCATGGCCAGCATGATCGCGCCGCCACGCGCGACGTGATCACCGTCCACGGACTTGGCTGTGCCAAGCGGATCCTTGCCGCCTTCGACGGGGCCGTCTCCTGCTGATCCGGTAGTGTTCAAACCTGGGTGCCCTTCAAGACCGCTTCATCGACCATCCTCGCGGGGCGGGATGGCGTCATGCCCGCGGCGAACCGCTGAGGCGAATGCATCAGCCCGACAGTATCGATGACAATCTTGCTCAAAAACTGGTTGGGATTGATCTTTCTGAACTGTCGGTGTGCGACAAGAAAGACCACGATGTCGGCTTCGATGCGTGCCTTGTCGAGGTCGCAGAGTTCGACCCGCCCCGTCGCCGTCAGCTCCGGCGGCAGCGCGTCGAGATTGGGCTCGCACACCAGCAGTCGCGCGTCGGTCGTCTCTGCCAGATGCTGCACGATATCGAGCGCGGGACTTTCGCGCGTGTCGTCCACATCGGGCTTGTAAGTCAGGCCATAGCAGGCGACGACCGGATTGCGCAGGCGTCCAATCGATCTGGCGATGCGCTCGAAGACGTAGTGCGCCTTGGCGTCGTTGATCTCGCGAGCGGTGCGGATCAGGCGGCTCTCGTCCGGTGCGCTATCGACGATGAACCACGGATCGACAGCGATGCAATGGCCGCCGACGCCAGGGCCGGGGTTCAGGATCGACACGCGGGGATGCTTGTTGGCCAGCTCGATCGCGTGCCAGACATCGATGTCGAGGCGGTCCGAGATCAGCGACAGCTCGTTGGCGAAGGCAATGTTCACGTCGCGGTAGGAATTCTCGACGAGCTTGACGAACTCGGCGGTACGGCAATCGGTGAGAAACACGTCGCCGCGGACGAACGTCGCGTAGAGCCTGGCTGCGGCTTCGGCGCACGTCTCCGTCATGCCGCCGATGACGCGGTCGTTGGTGACGAGTTCACGCACCATGTTTCCCGGGAGGATGCGTTCCGGGCAGTGCGCAAGACGGACATGGCCCGGGGGCGAGGCGTCATCGCTATGGCGCGGAAAGTCGAGATCGGGGCGTGCGCCAGCGAGCATGGCGGCGATCCGCTCGGTGGTGCCGACGGGAGAGGTCGATTCGAGGATGATGGTGTCGCCGGGCCGCAGCAGGGCGGCGATCGAGTGGGCTGCCGCATCGACGAACCGCATGTCCGGCCGCTTGCCTTCCATGAAAGGTGTCGGCACGGCAATGATGAAATAGTCGGCCTCGGACGGTGTCGTCTGGGCGCGCAGGCGCTCCGTCTTGACGGCCGCGGCCAGCAGCATTTCGAGGTCTGGCTCGTCGAAGTGCGACTTGCCGGAATTTATGCTTGCGACGATGGCGGCATTGATATCGCAGCCTACCACCTCGTGGCCGGCGCTCGCCAGCATGGAAGCTGTCGGCAATCCGATGTAGCCCAGTCCCAGTACGCAGATCTTGCTCATCCGAGGTCAGTGCTTTCGATCGCGTCGACGATAGCTCTCGCGGCCGTGCCGTTGCCGTATGGGAAGGCCACCCGCGCACATGCTGCATAGGCGACCGGGTCGTCCAGCAGACGCTCCACCCGCGAGGAGATCCTTTCAGGGTTCGTGCCAACCAGCTCGACAACGCCCGTTGCAACGGCTTCCGGACGTTCGGTCACATCCCGCAGAACAAGCACGGGTTTGCCGAGTGCGGGCCCTTCCTCCTGCAACCCGCCGGAGTCCGTCAGCAGGACGGACGCGCGCTTCATCAGATACACCATCTCGGCGTATCCGACAGGATCGATGAGACGGATACGAGGGTGTCCGCTCAGCAAATCCAGTACCGTTGTCCGCACATTCGGGTTGGGGTGGACCGGATAGACGATGTCGACATCGGACCGGCTGGCCAGTCGCAACAAGGCGTCGCAGATATCGCGGAAGCCACCTCCGAAACTTTCGCGGCGATGGGCCGTCACGAGAACCAACCGTCTTCCTGGCGTGATGTAGTCATGGCGCGCTTCGAACGTGTGACGCAGAACCGGGTCGGCATCGAGGCGGCCGGAGATATAGAGGAGGGCGTCGATGCCCGTGTTGCCGGTGACCACCGTGCGCGCACCGTTGGTGTATTCGCGATCGAGGTTTTCTGCCGCTGCATCGGTCGGGGCGAACCGGAGAGCAGATATGCTGTCGATCGTGACCCGATTGAACTCTTCGGGCCAGGGGCGCCCGAGATCGTTCGACCTGAGGCCCGCTTCCACATGTCCGATCCGAGCCCCTTCGTAAAAGGCCGCCAAGGCCGAGGCCATGGCCGTGGTCGTATCGCCGTGCACCAAAACGAGATCGGGCCGACTGGTGCGGATCAACTCGGACATGGACGTGAGCACGCGAGCAGTCAGGGCGGCGAGAGATTGGCCGGGCATCATCAAATTCAGGTCGACGTCCGGCTTTTCGCCGAACAGCTCCAGCACCTGATCGAGCAACTCGCGATGCTGTGCCGTGACCACCACGACGGTCTCGAACGACGGATTGCGCCGCAGTTCCCGCACGACAGGCAGCATCTTGATCGCTTCCGGGCGCGTCCCGAACACAACCATTGCGCGTCTCTTGCGCTCGCCGACCTGCATATGACTGAACACACGACCATCGATTGGAGTGACAAGGTATCGCTTAGCATGAGCAGGCCGGCCAATATATCGCGCGGGGGGATCGCAGTTAATCCGACAAGCTTATGAATTACATGGAATTATTGTCTTTCGATTGCAGAATTGCTGCGGAAGTTCTGCTCGTCTGGTAAAAGGTTGCCGTCCATGGTTTAACGATCGTAACCCGGTTGGACTCATTCGCCGAAGTCGATCGTCGAGCGGAATCCCGGTAACGTGGGCGTCAGGGGATAAGCGTGATCAAATTTCGGGTGCGCTGAGATGCAAGCCGTCGGCTCACCGATCGAAGCTTCCGGCCCGACGCGCATCTTGCGAGGCGATGGTCGCCGACGGGTTCTGCTCATAACCTATCATTTTCCACCCGATGCCGGCAGCGCCGTGCATCGCGCACTGGGCCTCGTAACGCATCTCCCCAAGAACAACTGGGACGTGGCCGTCGTTGCCCCGGATCACGAACCGTGGGATTCGGTCGATCCGGCCCTGCTGGCGCGCGTACCTTCCGAGACCCTTATCTTTCGTGCTCCCTACCCTGGGCCCAAAGCGCGATTGCTGGTGGGGCCCTATGCCTGCTGGTGGGGCCCGGCGTGGCGCGCCATCGCCAAGGCGATCGAGACATTTCGGCCCGACTGCATCAAGACCTCGAGCCCGCCGGGGACTGTGAATGTGCTCGGCTACCTTGCAAAGAAGCGGTACGGCCTGCCCTGGATGGCGTCGTTCCGGGATCCCTGGGTGACGGGGGCGAGCGAGTACCAGTTTTCGTCGTTTCGTCGGGCCGCCGAGCACTTCGGCGAGGCACGGACGTTCGCGGCCGCCGACCGGATCTGTTTGAACACGCCGACCAACCTCGAGATTGTGCAGCGGGCCTATCCGCAGTTCGCCGACAAGATGTTCTTCGTGACGAACGGGTTCGATCCCTTGCCGGCACGACCGGCCGACGCGACGGCGAAGCCTGCGTCTGATCCGGTCACATTGCTGCACAGCGGTTCGATCTATCTCCGGCGCGATCCCCGTCCCATTTTTCATGCCTTGAAGGCGATCGCCGAGACGCGCCCGGACCTCGGCGTCGTGCGGCTGCAACTTGTCGGGCGCGACGATTTCGCGAATTTCGACGTCAAGGGCGCCATTCGCGAGCTTGGCATCGAGCATCTCGTGGACCTGACCGGCCATCTGCCGCATCTGCAGGCCATGTCGGCCATGGAAGAGGCCGACGCACTCGTGGTGCTGCACACGCCGGGCGCAAAGGGCGTGGTGCCGGCGAAGCTCTACGAGTATCTCGCCACCGGCAAGCCGATCCTCGCACTCGCCGATGGCGACACCGATGTGGCGTGGGTGCTCCGCTCGGCCGGGGTCAGTCACGAGATCGCCGGCTTCGGCGATCAGAGGCTTGTCGAGGGCGCCGTCATCCGGATTGCGACTGCGATCCGAAGTGGCCTGACGCGGCCCGGTGAGCCTGACAAGCTCGCCCAGTTCACGCGGGCTGGGTTGTCGCGCAAGCTTGCCGGGCAACTCGAGGACATGCTGCAGGCGCACGCCGCGCGGATAGGGCGATCGGTTCCTACCGGGCGCTGACACATGGCGACCGGGCAGGATGCCGCGATCCTG
>JBGSJD010000259.1:0-7329 GCA_041742195.1 Hyphomicrobiaceae bacterium | reverse complement strand
GGCCGGCGAGAAGTCGGCCTCGAGCGAGATCCCGGCTGCCCCGCTCACGCCGCCTGCCAGCGCGCAGCCTACGGAAACGCCAGCATCGCTGGCGCTGGACATGGGCACGGCCATCGGGCGGGTGGCAGCGGAAACGAAGGCCGACAAGCGCGATACGGATGCCGCATCAAGCTTTTATGCCGGACGGCAGGGCAATCCGGTGTGGATGACGGCAGCCGGCCCGACGGCCGGGGCTGTCGCGCTGGCGGCTGAGATCCTGAAGGCCGAGGACTGGGGCCTCGTTGCCAAGCGGTACGCGGTCCCGGCGCTCGACCGGCTCAAGGGCGGCAGTGCCTCACCCTTCGAGCTCGCCGATGCCGAAGCCCGGCTGACGCTCGCCGCGCTCGCCTATGCGCGGCACGCGCGCTCGGGGCAGGTGGAGCCGATCGCTCTGACCAAGTTCCTCGACCGGCAGCCCAAGGCGTTCGACGCTCCGGGTGCATTGACCAGCCTCTCGACCGCTGCCGATCCTGCGGCAGCCCTCGTCGCTTTCCATCCGAAGCATCCGCAGTTCGTGAAGCTGCGCGAGCACCTGCTCGCGATGCGGCAAGGTCAGGGCGCCGAGAAGGAACCCGAGGTCGAGCGGATGCCTCCGGGCCCGTCCCTCAAGCCCGGCATGACGCATCCCCACGTGGCCATCCTTCGCCGCCGCGTTCTGCCGGCTTCGGTCGAGGCCGCGACGGCGAGCGGCAAGGAGGCTGTCTACGATCCGGCTCTGGTCGAGGCCGTGCGCGCCTGGCAGAAGACGAGCGGGCTCTCGCCCGTCGATGGCGTGATCGGGAACGGGTCACGGTCGGTGCTCAACGGCGACCGGCCGGACGGCGGCGTTGCGTCGGTCGACGGCATCGTCGCCAACATGGAGCATTGGCGGTGGATGCCCGATGATCTCGGCCGCTTCCACGTCATCGTCAACGTGCCCGAATATACCGTGCGCGTCGTCCGGAACGGGGCGGTCGTGCACGCGGAGCGAGTGATCGTCGGCAAGACCAACACGCAGACGCCGATCTTCTCGGACGAGATGGAGCAGGTGATCTTCCAGCCGTTCTGGGGCGTGCCGGAATCGATCAAGATGAACGAGGTCCTGCCGAGCCTGCGTGGCAGCCGCGGCGTGCTCGCCAAGTACAATCTCCGCTTGCAGCTCGGCGGACGGGACGTCGATCCGAGCGCGATCGACTGGTCGCGGACGGACATCCGGCGCTTCCACGTCTATCAGCCGCCCGGCAAGGGCAACGTGCTCGGGGTCGTCAAATTCTGGCTGCCCAACAAGCACGACGTCTATCTCCACGATACGCCGTCGAAGTCGCTGTTCCAGACGACCGTGCGCACGTACAGCCACGGCTGCGTCCGCGTGCAGGATCCGGTGAAACTGGCGGCCATCCTGCTGTCCGAGGACGGGCGCATGCAGGCGGAGCGCGTCGCGTCGCTTGCCGTGCCTTCGGCGCCGCAGAACAACCAGATCAACCTGCAGCGGCGCATCCCTGTGCATTTCGTCTACTTCACCGCGGCCGTCGATGAGGCGGGCAAGCTCAAGACTTTCAAGGACATCTACGGGCACCAGGAGCGGATCTCGCTGGGCCTCGCCGGCAAGATGCATCTCGTGAAGCCGGTGCCGGAGCCGAAGAAAAGCGAGTCCGTCGGCGGCGCCGTGGCGCAGCTCTCCGAGATCAACAAGCCGACGTGGTCGTCGGCGCCGTACAAGCAGCCCGAGTGGGCCAAGCGCGCTTTCACGGGCGGCGGGTTCGGGTTCGGCGATTCCGGAAACTAGGTCAGCCATTCGCGGCGGCGCAGACCTTGGCGCCGCGCGCATTGGCCTTTCGCTTGCAGCATGCGCAAGTGGTTGCGATGCTTTATCACGACCCCTATATATAAGTCAGCATGACTGACCTATCCTTCGGCCGTGCCGGCCGCGCGCCTCTCGCGCACCTGGCCCGGCGCCTACAAAGAGGCGAGAGAACCCATGGTCAAGAGCAGCCCCAGCCTCGATGACAAGTTCGATCTGGCCGAAACGCATCAGATCCTCAACGGGTCACAGGCCATCGTTCGCCTGATGCTGATGCAGAAGGAGCGCGACCGGAAGGCGGGCCTCAATACCGGCGGCTATTGCACCGGCTATCGTGGCAGCCCCATCGCCGGGCTCGAAGGCGCCATGCTGCGCTCGCGCAAGGTGCTGTCGAAGAACGACATCGTCTTCAATCCGGGCGTCAACGAAGACCTGGCGGCGACCGCGCTGTGGGGTTCGCAGCAGGCGGAATTGCGCGGGGACGGCAAATACGACGGCGTGTTCGGCGTGTGGTACGGCAAGGGCCCCGGCGTCGACCGGACAGGCGACGTCTTCCGCCATGCCAACCACGCTGGCTCGTCGCAGCACGGCGGCGTGCTGGCGCTGCTCGGGGACGACCACACCTGCGAAAGCTCGACCTCGGCGCATCAGTCCGAGTTCGCCATGGTCGACTACATGATCCCGGTGCTCAATCCCGCCGGCGTGCAGGAAATGCTCGACTACGGCCTCATCGGCTTCGCGCTCTCGCGCTACGCCGGCGTGTGGGTCGGCATGAAGTGCGTGAAGGACAACTTCGAATCCACGGCCACCGTCGACGGCCGGATCGACCGGGTCGAGATCAAGATCCCGACCGACTTCGAGATTCCGCCCGGCGGCCTCAATATCCGGGTCGGTGATCAGGCCCTCGACAAGGAAGCGCGCCTCCACGACTACAAGCGGCCCGCCGTGCTCGCGTTCGCGCGCGCCAACCCGATCGACCGCATCGTCATGAGCGGCGGCGCGGCGCCGAAGATCGGCATCATCACAACCGGCAAGAGTTACCTCGACGTGCGCGCGGCCCTGGACGACCTCGGCATCGACGAGGTGAAGGCCAACGAGATCGGGCTCCGGGTCTACAAGGTCGGCATGGTCTGGCCGCTGGAGCCGGAAGGCCTGAAGAAATTCGCCAAGGGCCTCGATCTGATCATCGTGGTCGAGGAGAAGCGGTCGCTGCTCGAGACGCAGGTGAAAGAGCAGCTCTACGATCTGCCGGAGCGGCCGACGGTCATCGGCAAGCGCGACGAAACCGACGACAAGCTGCACTACCTGTTCCCGGCCAAGGGCGCGCTCGAACCCTCCGAGATCGCGGTCGCGGTCGGCGAGCGGCTCATCCGCTTCCAGGTCGGTGGCGAGGACATGAAGGCCCGCGTCGGCCTCCTGAAGCAGCTCAAGGGCAACAAGCCCGCGACCGCCGAGGCCGCCGTCCGGGTGCCCTACTTCTGCCCGGGCTGCCCGCACAATTCCTCCACCGTCGTCCCCGAGGGCTCGCGGGCCTACGCCGGCATCGGCTGCCACTACATGGCGCAGTGGATGGACCGGAACACGGAAGGCTGGACCCAGATGGGCGGCGAAGGCGCCAACTGGATCGGCGAGGCGCCGTTCTCCAAGCGCGGGCACGTATTCCAGAACCTCGGCGACGGCACGTACCTGCATTCCGGAAGTCTCGCGATCCGTGCGTCGGTCGCGGCGAACGTCAACGTCACCTACAAGATCCTCTACAACGACGCCGTCGCCATGACGGGCGGCCAAGCGCTCGACGGCGGCGCAACGGTGGCGCAGATCGCATCCCAGATCATCGGCGAGGGCGTCAACAAGCTCGTCGTCGTCACCGACGAGCCGGACAAGTATCCGCAAGGCTTCCTGCCGGCGGGGACGGAGGTCTATCACCGCCGCGACCTGCAGGCGGTGCAGCTCGACCTCGCCAAGATCCCCGGCGTCACGGCACTGGTCTATGACCAGACGTGCGCCGCCGAAAAGCGTCGACGCCGCAAGCGCGGCACGTTCCCCGATCCGGTGAAGCGCGCCTTCATCAATCCGGCGGTGTGCGAGGGCTGCGGCGACTGCGGCAAGAAATCGAACTGCGTCGCGATCACGCCGCTCGAAACCGAACTCGGCACCAAGCGCGAGATCGACCAGTCGACGTGCAACAAGGATTTCTCCTGCATCAACGGCTTCTGCCCGAGCTTCGTCACGGTGCACGGCGCGGTGCCCCGGAAGAAAGCTGGCCTCGCGACCCAATCCTCGATCGCGTCGATGCTCGGCAGCCTGCCGACGCCGACCCTGCCCGCGCTCGACCGGCCCTACACGATGCTCGTGACCGGCGTCGGCGGAACGGGCGTCGTCACGATCTCGGCCGTGCTCGGACAAGCGGCCTATCTCGACGGCAAGGGTTTCGGTGCCATCGACATGACGGGTCTGGCGCAGAAGGGTGGCGCGGTCGCCTGTCACATGAAGGTTGCGCGCAACTCGGGTGACATCCACGCCATTCGCGCCAGCGTCGCCTCGACGGACCTCGTGATCGGGTGCGATCTCGTGGTGACGGCCTCCAACAAGGTGCTGGAGACGATCAAGCCGGACCACACCACGGTGGTGCTCTCGACGCACGAAATGGCGGTCGCCGACTTCGCGCGGAACCCGGATCTCAAGCTCCCCGGAGGAGACCTGCGGCGGGCGATCGAGGAGCGCGTGCGGAAGGGGCCGTTGCACGCTCTCGATGCGCACGACTACGCCGTCGAGCTGTTCGCCGATTCCATCGCGTCGAACATGTTCATGCTGGGCTACGCCTATCAGCTCGGCGCCGTGCCGGTGTCGGGCGAGTCGATCGAGAAGGCGATCGAGCTCAACGGCGCGGCCATCGAGATGAACCGCAATGCGTTCCGTTTCGGGCGTCTCGCGGCGCACGATCGTGGCGCACTCGACCGGCTCGTGAAGCCCAAGGCCGAGAAGGCGCCGGCGACACTCGAAGACCTCGTCGCGTTCCGTGCCAACCATCTGGAGGGCTACCAGGACCGGGCCCTCGCCGAGCGCTACAAGGCCCGGGTCGAGCGCTTCAAGGCGCTCGAAGGACTGAAGACACCCGGCCGCAGCGGCCTCGCGGACGCCGTTGCGCGCGGCTACTTCAAGCTTCTCTCCTACAAGGACGAGTACGAGGTCGCGCGGCTCTATACTGACGGCCGGTTCGCCAAGGCCGTGACCGAGGCGTTCGACGGCAACCACCGGATCGAGTTCCATCTGGCGCCGCCGCTGCTCTCGGCATTCAACCGGGACAAGGTGACCGGACATCCGCGCAAGTTGACGTTCGGGCCGTGGATGCTGAAGGCGTTCGGCGTTCTCGCCAAGGGCAAGGCGGTGCGCGGAACGTGGCTCGACGTGTTCGGCTACTCGGCCGAGCGGCGGCTCGAGCGACAGATGATCCGCGACTACGAGACCATTCTCGATGAACTCGAGCAGAGGCTCGGACCCGACACGCACCGGGTTTCGGTGGCGCTCGCCGCGCTGCCGGAAGACATCAAGGGCTTCGGCCACGTCAAGCACGCCAACTACGAGGCGGCCATGAAGAAGCGCGATACGCTGCTCGGGATGCTGCGCGATCCGAAGCCGGCGTCGACTTTGAAGGCGGCGGAATAGAGCCTGACCGCAGGTTCTCAGGTGTGTCGCTCCCCCTCACCCCAACCCTCTCCACAAGGGGAGAGGGGACGAGAGAGCAGCGGATGGGCGGCGCGTGCTGCGCGCTCTCCACCGAGGGGATAGGGGACATAGGTGCGGATGGTGCCGTGGACTTTCTTCGCCCTCTCCCCTCGGGGAGAGGGTCTGGGTGAGGGGCCTGGATCCGGCCAGACTTTTCAGCACTGCCCCGAGACTGGCTCGTAGCGGCGCGGCGGCGCCTCCCATCACACAGAAAAGGGCCACGCAGCGACTGCTGCGTGGCCCTTTGCGATTGCGATCTGCGAGCCGGATCAGTTGTTGCTGATGACGCCAACACCGCGGCGCTCGCTCGGCGGGACGGCGCGATCGCGCACGGTCACCGCGAAATCAAACTGGTCGAATTTCTCGGCTTTCTCGCGATTGCGGCTCCAGTCGCCGCACTCGGTCAGGAAGCTGTTCTTGCCCTTGCGAGTCTTCACAATGATCCACATGGCGTTTCGATCCCGGCTGCTTGTTTCTTGATTGGATCTTGAGACTAACCGCCGCACCCGAGCGGGACAATGTCCGGACATGGACAATCTTTGCCTATCTCCCATGCATAAACTGCATGACGGATATGCTTGACGACATGCGAATTTGTTGCCGTACGCCTTGACGCGCGGATTCGAGGTCTTCCAGACGGTGAGCCCGACGGCCATTGATGCCGCAACGGCCGCGTGCTTGGATCAGCCCCGATATCCGCGCGAAACCCAGAGGACTGCCATGCTCTACGAACTTCGCATCTACGACTGCTGCCCGGGACGGCTCCCGGCGCTGCTCAACCGGTTCGACACCATCACCCTCAAGATCTGGGAGCGGCACGGCATCAAGCAGGCTGGCTTCTGGACGACCGTGATCGGCCCGAACAATCATCGGCTGACGTATCTTCTGCAGTGGGAGAGCCTTGCCGAACGCGAGAAGAAATGGACCGCGTTCCAGGCCGACCCGGAGTGGATCGAGAAGCGCGCCGCGACCGAGAAGGACGCGCCGATCGTCGCCAACGTCTCGAGCGAAATCCTGACGCCGACCGCGTTTTCGAGCGTCAAGTAAGGCTGGCTCGAGCGTGACGTAAGGTGGGCATTCGCGCCCTCTCACCGGTTGCCGTGTCCTTCGGGGTCTCTGGCAACCGGACTCCGGACCCTTCTGCAGCAAAGGCCACACGCATGGTCGACCGCATTCAGCATTGCGCCCATTGGGGTCCTTTCACGGCTCTGGTGGATGAGGGGCGCATCGTCGGCATCGAGCCGTGGCCAGAGGATCCGGCGCCGTCGCACATGCTGGCGGCGATCCCCGATCTCCTCGACCCCACGGTGCGGATCGATCGGCCGCACGTGCGCGAGGGCTATCTCACGCACGGACGCGACAGTGATCGGGCCGGGCGCGGCTCGGAGAAGATGGTTCCGGTGGACTGGGACACCGCGCTCGACCTCGTCGCCGGCGAGATCAAGCGCGTCGTCGGTACGCACGGGAATGACGCCGTTTTCGCCGGATCCTACGGATGGACGAGCGCCGGGCGGCTTCACCACGCGCAATCGCAGATCAAGCGGTTCTTCAACTGCATCGGCGGCTATACGGGCCACGTCGACACCTACAGCGTCGGGGCCGGAGCGGTCATCGCGCGGCATATCCTCGGCAACGACGGGTATGGCGAGCCGAACTCGATCAAGACCATCGCCGAGAACACGGAGCTGCTGCTCGTCTGCGGCGCGCTCTCGCCACGCACGGCGCAGGTCGAGTCCGGTGGTCCCGGCCGGCATCGGCTGGCCGAGCATCTGAGGCGGCTCAAG
>JBGSJD010000258.1:0-2671 GCA_041742195.1 Hyphomicrobiaceae bacterium | reverse complement strand
GAGCAGCGGGCGGATGCAGTCGGCGAGCCGCACCAGCATGTCGACGCGGATCGCGCGTGGCCCGCAGACATGGTAGCCGGCGGCCCGATAGAAGTCCTCCGGGATCGCGGCGTCGATCGTCACCGACGTCAGGCCGGCGCGGGGCGGCTCGGGCAGCTGCTCCAGGGAAAGTCCGACGGACTGCGCCTTCTGCAAGGCCCACAGCGACAGGATGAGCTCGGCCGGTGCGGGCTTCAGCAACGGCGGAAGGAAGATGTTGAACGCGCCGAAACGCACACCGTACTTGCGCAACTGGGCGCGTGACGGCTGGTCGAGCTGGCGCATCTCGTCGGCAATGGCGTCGCGCTTGACGATGCCGAACTGCTCGGTCAGGCGGAAGGCGATGCCGCGCGCCAAGCCGGTGACGTCCTCGGCGTTCTTGAGTTCGAGCATGGGTTTCAGGCGCTCGGCGAGGATCTCCGTCACCCACGCGTCGAGGCGGGTCTGCACCTTTTCCTTGTCGGGCGCCGCGAGGTGATCGTCGGCCAGCACGACGACGATCGGGCGGAACGGATCGTCGCCAGGCTCGAGGCGGGCGATCTCCTCGTCACGCCAGAGGATGCGCGCATTGCGGGCGAGCTTGAAGGCGTCCGCCTTCGCCGCCGCGACGCGGCGGGCACGCATGGCGAACTCCTTGGCGAGAACGTGGGCGGCGGCACCGCGCGACGCCTTGCCATGCACGCCCGTCGCATCGGCTGCGGCATCCGGCCAGAAGCGGAAGCCCTTGAGGCGACCGACGAAGTGGTTCTCGACGGTTACGGCGCCGTCGGCGGCGATATCGGCTGTCATGTCGTGCTTGTCGCGCAGGCCCTTCATGAGAGCGCTCGTCTTGCGATCGACGAAGCGCTGGGTCAGTTGTTCGTGGAGGGCGTCCGAGAGACTGTCCTCGATTGCGCGGGTGCGCTCCTGCCAATGCGCGGGATCGCGGAGCCAATCATGCCGGTTGGACACGAACGTCCAGGTCCGGATGTGGGCGATACGGGTGGCGAGCGTGTCGATGTCGCCGTCGGTGCGATCGGCGAGCGCGACCTGCTTGGCGAACCAATCCTCGGGGATCTGCTCGTCGGGCGACGTCAGGTGCGCATAGAGCTGGCCGACGAGTTCGGCGTGGTTCTGGCTCGAGATCTTGCGGTAGTCGGGAACCTGGCAGACATCCCACAGCTTCGACACCGCAGCCTGGCCCACCGCCCGCGCCATGATGTCGGCGTCGGCCGAGAGCGTCTCGAGCGCGGTCACGTCGTCGGCCATGCGGACGCGCTGCAGGCGAACCTCGCCGGGCACCATCCGGAGGCTTTCACGGAGCCGTTCGACGCTCGCGAAATCGAGGTTCCGGTTGCGCCACTGGAGGACGCGGACGGTATCGAACGTGTGCGATTCGAGGCGCTCGATCAGATCCGGCTCGAACGGCTCGACGTCGGCGGTGACGCCGAACGTCCCGTCGTTCACGTGGCGGCCGGCGCGGCCTGCGATCTGGCCGAGTTCGCCCGGCGTCAGATTGCGCATCACATGGCCGTCGAACTTGCGGACGGCGGCGAAGGCGATGTGGTCGACGTCGAGGTTCAGGCCCATGCCGATGGCATCGGTGGCGACGAGGTAGTCGACGTCGCCCGACTGGTAGAGCGCCACCTGGGCATTGCGCGTGCGCGGGGACAGCGCGCCAAGCACGACCGCCGCGCCGCCCATCTGGCGGCGGATCAGCTCGGCGATCGAATAGACCTCGGCGGCCGAGAACGCGACGACGGCCGATCGCTTCGGGAGACGCGTGATCTTTTTCTGGCCGGCGTAGGTGATCTTCGAGAGACGCGGGCGGGAGATGAAGTTGGCGTCCGGAATGAGTTCGGAGATCGCCTCGCGCATGGTGCCGGCACCGAGCAGCAGCGTCTCGGAGCGGCCACGCGCGTGCAGCAAACGATCGGTGAAGATGTGCCCGCGATCGGGATCGGCGGCGAGCTGGATCTCGTCGATGGCGAGGAAGTCGACGTCGATACCGCGGGGCATGGCCTCGACAGTGGAGACCCAGTAGCACGGATTGTCCGGCTTGATCTTTTCCTCGCCCGTCACCAGCGCGACCGCGGACGGGCCGACGCGCGCGACGATCTTGTCGTAGACCTCGCGCGCCAGCAGACGCAGCGGCAAACCGATCATGCCGGACTGGTGGCCGAGCATGCGCTCGATCGCCAAGTGCGTCTTTCCGGTATTCGTGGGGCCAAGAACAGCCGTCACGTTACGAATACGATGCTGGAACGCCAAGTGCCGTCTCCCTCGAAGCCAGAGGCTCGCCCGGGAGGCATGGCAAAGCGGACGCCTCCGATCAAGCAGACTTTGCGACCTAGCACGGAACAAAGCCAGAAATCTCGGCAAAGACCGGTCAGGACCCGGCCGGCCGGCCGCCATGCGGTATCGCGCGACGGCGCCGCGACCCGTCAGTGGGCGCCCATCAGTGGGTAAAGGCGATCTGCTCGTTGCGGGTCGCGATGTTGATCCGCTCGGCGACAAGGGTCGCAGACCCGGCCATGGTCGGGATCGTGATCCGGTACGGAACGTAGAGCCCGGCACTCGGCACTGGGCGCAGCGCCACCTCGATGCCGCTGGTCGTCGCGAGCTGGCGTGCCTCGGCCGTCGGGCGGTGACC
>JBGSJD010000257.1:0-9422 GCA_041742195.1 Hyphomicrobiaceae bacterium | reverse complement strand
AACGTCGACCCTCCGCTGCCGAACAGGCCGGAGAACGGCGCGGGCGGCTTCGGGCTGACCTTCGGTTGGGGATTGGCCGGTTTCTGAATCTGGCCGGCAACGCGATGGGTTGGTCGCTGCGGCAGACGTGCCGGTGGGGCCGTCGAAGCCCGCGGTGAGGGCCGGGGAATGGGAGCCGGTGAGACATCGGTCGTGTCCGGCATGACCGTCGCGGCCTGGACCAATTTTGTATCGTCGCGCGTCGGCGCTCCGGCGACGACCTCGGCCGGAACCGAGGTCGCGGAGGCTGACGGTGTGCCGCGCGCCATTTTTTCGGGGTTGTTCGTCGTCTGCTCGGCGAGGGCGTAAGCGCGATGGCGGTCCAACTCACTGGCGGCCCACGGGTCGGGCTTGCACTTGCAGCCGTCAACGAGCGTTTTCCGGTATCGGAAAGCGTTGGGCAGGCGGGAATAGGCGAGGCCCGTGAGATCGACGAGGCCGGCGGCGTCGGATGCACCGCTCGACTGGTAGAATAGCCGCGCTTCGGTGCCGCAACTCGCCTTGCACGAGAGGGCGTCCCGGCGCAGATCGCGACGCGAGGCGGCGGCGCTGAGTGGATAGTAGTAGCCGTCACACAGCCGGACACAGACCGTGCGGAAGCGGCCGGAGGACGATTGGTCGGAGGGTCGATCCACCGGGGGCGGGGCGTACGGTGGCCGCACCGGTTCGCGATATCCGTACCCAGACGGCGGGGCTGGTCGCGATGGCTGCTGAGCGGGAGGGGGCGTGCCGAAGCCGAACAGGCTCTGGAAGAACCCCTGCGCCCACGTCTCGGACGTGACTGCGACGGTGCAAAGAAGGACCAGGGCGCCCGTGACGGCGCAACGGCGACTGATGACCATGGACGCTGAACTACCGACTGGACGCGACGCGGGACGACTGATCCGGGGTGTGCGGATCGGCTCCACGTTATGCGGTCAAGCTGGCAAACAAAGCCTCAACGGCGAACAGGTTTTGCGCCAATCGCGGTCGTCTTGTCGTCGGCGGAGAATCAGTTGCCGCCGAAGACGCGGTCACGCCAGTGGCGGCTGTGGCCGGAGGCGGGACGCCATCCGCGAGGGTTTCCGGTGACGCCGAGGCCCATCTCCTCGGACCGGTCGAAATCGCTGGCCTCGGCCAACTTCGGCTGTTCGACCGGTTTGCGGGCCCGCGCCAGACGGGTGGGCGGCGTCAGCCGGTTGGTCCGTGCGAGGGCCGTCAACTCACGGGCGGCCGCGCGGTTGGCCTGATCGAGGGCCTTTTCCGCCTTCTCATCGTCCGCCTTGACGAGTGTCGCCAAGCGTTTCGCCTCGACGGCCGCAACGCGGTTGCCCTTCTTCGCTGCGGTCTGGGCTGCATAGAGGAGGTGCTTGTTCTTCGCTTCCTGGGCCCACGGCTGGGCCGTGCAGCGGCATTGTGCGTCGTATTTCACGCGGAACTGGAACGCCGTCTTGAGCCCCGTGTAGGGCAGGCCGGCCAGGGAGACCATCGTGCCCGGTCCGCCACCCGGCATGACATGGACGAATAGGCGCGCCGGGCTGCCGCACGAGGCTTCACAGGTCGCTTCGTCGCGCGCGAACTTGTCAGCCGTCGCCTGAAAACTCACGGGGAAGTAGTATCCGTCACACAGGCGCACGCAATAGGTGCGGTATGTGGAGCCGGACGAGCGGATGTAATCGGCCGTCGCGTCGTGCTCGGGATTATCTGACGAGACACGGGGCGGGGTGATGATCACGGAGGTGGATGCGGCCTTGTGGCTGGCGGCCGGGCGGGTGGCTGTGTCCGTGGCGAGCGAGGCCAACATGCCTTCCGGAACGGGTGGCTCGTCCGGATTGGCGAGCATCGCGCGTCCACTGCCGTCCATGATTGCGGCGTCCAGCGTGGTCATGAGCGAGTGGCTGACGCTCATGGTCGCCCAGATCACTGCTGCCGCCATGATCGGCGCAAGAGCGATGTAGATGCCGGACGCGAGCACCCTGCTCTCCCGCGCCAGCTCACGAAACTGCCACAAACGCCACACGCTCGGTACGCCTTACGCTTTACTCAGTGCCCGTCACATCGACGGCGACTACCTACCCCGAATTCGTCATTGAACCAACAGTTTTCGACAACGTGATGAAGTGAACCCCTCATGTGGGGTCCCGTCAGCGTGGCGCAAGCCGCACGGCGCCATCCAGGCGAATGGAAACGCCGTTCAACATCGTGTTCTCGCAAATGTGAACGGCAAGGGCCGCGTACTCCGTCGGGCTGCCGAGGCGCGAGGGGAACGGCACGGACGCCGCCAGTGCGTCGCGCGCCTCGTCGGGCAGGCCGTCGAACATGGGTGTGTGGAAGAGACCCGGCATGATCGTTGCGACGCGGATGCCGCTCTGGGCGAGGTCGCGGGCGATTGGGAGCGTCATGGCCATCACGCCGCCCTTCGACGCGGCGTAGGCGACCTGGCCGATCTGGCCGTCCTCGGCCGCGATGGATGCCGTGCAGACGACGACGCCACGCTCTCCGTCGGCGCCCAAGGGCGACAGCGACTGCATACCGGCAGCGCATTTGGCCGTCATGAGGAACGTGCCGGTCAAGTTCACCTGGATCACCTTGGCGAACGAGGCGAGGTCATGCGGCTCGATGGCGCCGGTGTCGCGGTTCTTCTTCGTGATGCGCTTGCCGATGGCGATACCGGCGCAATTGACGAGGATGCGCTCCTGGCCGTTCGCCGCACGGGCCGCGGAGAGTGCGGCGTCGATGCTGGCTTCGTCAGTCACGTCACATGCGAAGAAGCGGGCTCCGATCGCCTGGGCGTGAGCTTCGCCCTGCCTTGCGTTCAGATCGAGGATCGCGACCTTGACGCCTTGTCCGGCGAGCGCTTTCGCCGTCGCGCCGCCGAGGCCCGATGCGCCGCCGGTCACGATCGCGGAGAGGTTTGATCCAAGCTGCATGGGGTGCTCCTTCGGCTCGTCGAACAATGGTCGTTGCTGGCTGTCGGCCGCTGTCATACGTTTCCCGGCCGGTGCGGTAAAGCGCACTCGCATCGCAGCCCGACCCGGAGAACTGCCTTGGCCGCCAGCGCACCAAACCGACTGATCGATCTTTACAGCGACACCCAGACCCGGCCGTCGCCCGGCATGCGCAAGGCCATGGCCGAGGCCGAGGTGGGCGACGAACAGCGTGGGGAAGATCCGACGACCAACCGCCTTCAGGAGATGGTCGCCGACCTGACCGGCAAGGAAGCCGCCATGTTCCTGCCCTCCGGGACCATGTGCAACCAGATCGCCATGCTGGTGCACTGCCGGCCGGGCGACGAGATCATGGGCTCGGCGGAGACGCATGTGTTCACGTCGGAAGGTGGCGGGGCGTCGGTTCTCGCCGGGGCGCAGACGCTCTGGATTCCGAGCACGAAGGGCATCTTCACGGGCAAGGATGTCGCGGCAGCCGTGCGGACGGGTGATGGGCGGCACAACCCGCTGTCACGGGTCGTGGTCATCGAGCAGACCGTCAACCGGGGCGGCGGCGCCATCTGGTCCACGGCCGAGATCGCCGACGTCGCTTCTGTCGCCAGATCGCATGGCCTCATCGTGCACATGGACGGCGCACGCCTGCTCAATGCGGTGGTCGGCTCGGGCGTGCCGGCGAAAGAGATGACGGCACATGTCGACACCGTCTGGCTCGACCTCTCGAAGGGGCTCGGCTGTCCGGTGGGCGGGGTGCTCGCCGGATCGAAGGCGTTCATCAATGAGGCGTGGCGGTGGAAGCACCGGCTCGGTGGTGCGATGCGGCAGTCCGGCATCGTCGCGGCGGCGGGTGTGTGGGCGCTCGAGAACAACATGGAGAAGCTGGCCCAGGATCATGCCAACGCGCAGCGGCTCGGCGAGCACATCACGAGCATCAAGGGTTTCGCGCTCTACACGCCGAAGATCGAATCCAACATCGTGTTCTTCGATGTCTCGGGGGCGGGGTTCACGTCGCGGCAGGTCTATGAAGGGCTGCTGGCCAAGGGCGTTCGCATGGGCCTCACCTACGGCAACATGATCCGGGCGGTGACCCATCTCGACGTCAGCCGGGACGATATCGACGCGGCCGGGGCAAAGCTGGCCGAGGTCGCGCGAGAACTCAGGGGCTAGGCCAGAGGCGCCGTACCACCGCATCCGGCGGACAAGCGGCCGACTGCGAACGTCGTAGCCGGCCAACTCCCGAAACGTCCTCTGGTCGGTGGGCTGCGATGACACCCGAATTCCGTATCCTGTTCTGGATGTGTGCGCTCGTCGCGGTGAACCAGTTCGGGTTCGGCGCGATGATCCCGTCGATGCCCCTCTACGCGCAGTCGTTCGGGGTGCCGGCGTCGGCCGTGGGCATGGCCGTCGCCGTGTACGGGCTAGCGAGGTTCTTCACGGCGGTGCCGTCGGGGCAGCTTTCGGACCGGCTCGGACGGCGGCCGACGCTGGCGATCGGCGGGCTGATATCGGGCGCGGGCAATCTGTGGTGCGCGATGGCCACGAGCTTTCCAGAGTTTATCATCGCGCGGTTCGTGGCCGGGGCCGGGGCGGGGCTCATCGTCACGACGGGCCAGATCGTGCTCGCCGACATCACGACGCCGGAGCGGCGCGGGCGCATGCTGGCGCTCTATCAGGGGACGTTCATCTTCGCCGTCGGTATCGGTCCGTTTCCGGGCGGATTGCTGGCGGAGCACTATGGGCTCGCCGCACCCTTCGTGGCATCGGGCGTCGCGGCGCTGGGCGCGAGCCTCATCGCCTGGTTCGCCGTCACCGAGACGCGGGACATGGGCCAGGGCGCCGCGGCAGCCAGGGCCGGGCCCAAGCTTTCGCTGATCGAGCAGATGCGCGTCCTCACCGCCAAGATCGGGTTTGCGCTGATCAGCGTCATCGTTCTGATGGCGGCGATCGTGCGAACGGGCGGGCTGTTCACGGTCATTCCGCTGCTCGCCAAGGAGCGGCTCGATCTGTCGGTGGCGGCGATCGGATTCGCGCTCATGCTCGGCAGCGTGTCCGGGCTCGTCGCTGCCTATCCTCTCGGGTGGATCACGGACAAGTTCGGCCGCAAGGCTGTCATCGTGCCGGCGACGCTGATTTCGGGCTCATCGATGCTCTTCTACTGCGTGGCGCCGGACTACACGTGGTTCATCGTCGCCAGCATCGTGTGGGGCGTCGCGATCTCGGCCATTGGAACGGCGCCGGCCGCCTATGCGGCCGACTCGGCGCCGCCGGGCATGAACGCCGCCGCCATGAGCACGTTTCGCATGATTGCGGACGCCGGCTATGTGGCCGGGCCGCTGGCGCTCGGCCTTATCGCCGATCTCGCCGGCGCGGTCAGTGCGCTCGTCGTCGCGGCCGCGCTGGTGATCGCGTCCGGCGTTGCCTTCGCGATCTTTGCGCCGGAGACCTACAAGGGCACGGCCGACCGGAAAACATGAGTGCGCCGGTGTGCGCCCCGCGTCATGCGACCGGGAGAATCTTGTCCGGGTTCATGATATTCAGCGGATCGAGCGCGGCCTTGATCGCACGCATGGGGCCTAGTGCCGAGCCGTGCTCCGCGACGAGGTACTTGCGCTTGCCTTGTCCGATGCCGTGCTCGCCGGTGCAGGTGCCGTCCATCCGCAGCGCGCGCTCGGCGAGCCGCTTCAGGAAGGTCTCGATGGCCTCCATCTCGCGCGGGTCCTTGATGTCGACCATCGGCTGGGTGTGGAAGTTGCCGTCGCCGACATGGCCGACGATGCCGGCGGGGATGCCCATCGCCTTGATGTCGGCCTGGGTTTCCATGATGCACTCGGTCAGGCGCGAGATCGGGACGCAGACGTCGGTCGCGATGGATTCGCGGCCCGGGCACAGCGAGCGCATGGCCCAATAGGCCTCGTGGCGCGCCTTCCAGAGCCGCTTGCGGTCTTCCTCGCGCTCGGCCCACTCGAAGCGCAGCGCGCCTTCGGCCATGGCGATCTCCTTGAAGCGCTCCACCTGCTCGTTGACGGCCGCTTCGGTGCCATGGAACTCAAGGAACAGCATCGGGCTCTCCTCGAGACCCAGGTTCGCGTGCTTGTTGAGTGCGGCCACCTGCACTTCGTCGATCAGCTCGGAGCGGGCGAGGCCAAGGTTCAACTGGATCGCCTGGATGACCGAGTTGACGGCGCCGTCGAGGGTTCGGAAGGGGCAGACGGCGGACAGGATCTTCTCGGGGATGCCGTAGAGGCGGACGGTCAGCTCCGTCATGATTCCGAGCGTGCCTTCGGAGCCGACCAGCAATTTCGTGAGGTCGTAGCCTGCAGACGATTTGCGGGCGCGGCGAGCCGTGCGCACGATGGACCCGTCGGCCATAACGGCCGTCACATTGAGGACGTTGTCGCGCATGGTGCCATAGCGCACCGCGGTCGTGCCCGAGGCGCGGGTGGCTGCCATGCCGCCGATGGTGGCTTCTTCGGCGCCCGGATCGACAGGGAAGAACAGGCCCATGTCACGGAGATAGTCGTTGAGCTTCTTCCGCGAGACGCCGGCCTGGACGACGCAGTCGAGATCGGTTTCGTTGACCGAGACGATCTCGTCCATGCGCGACAGGTCGATCGAGATGCCGCCGCGCGGCGCATTCAGATGGCCTTCGAGGGACGTGCCGGCGCCGAACGGAATGATCGGCGTCTTGTGGCTCGCGGCGATACGAACGATCTCCTGCACCTCGTCGGTCGAGACCGGCCACACGACGGCGTCGGGCGGCTGATTGGCAAGCCAGGTGAGCGTGTGGCCGTGCTGGCGGCAGATGGCTTCGCCAGTCTGCAGGCGGTCGCCGAAGCGCTGGCGAAGGATGCTGATCGCGGTGGTGCAATCCGCCTTCGCCGGTGCCGATCCAGTGCTGGCCATCTCAGTCGCGCTCCCGAAACGTTTCGTATCGTCTGTCTGGTCCGACACTTTGGTGAGAGTTGCAGATGAGCAACGCATCGCCAAGTTGCGGGTCCAGCCAATAGCCTTTTTTTCGACGACTGGATAGGTTACCGCGGGCGATCATCCGGGGCATCGTCTCTAACTATGGGGAGTACAATATGTTTGGGAGGCTGCTCGCGCTGGCCCTCGCGTTTATCGCGATGACGCCAGTGAACGCCGCGATGGCTCAGGTCGAAGTGACCCTTGCCGAAGAGAAGGCCGGTCGGATCATTCGTGATGTCGACCGGCTCGACGTCAGTCAAATTCCAGGGAAATTCAGCGGCATCCGGGTCTATGTGCTCGACGGTGGCGCTGTCGACATCAGCAAGATCGACGTCAAATACAGCGACGGCACGACGTTCACCGAGGATCGCGGTCGGCTCATTCGTCTCGACGAGCGCGACGTGCGCACGCGCGTCATGGGGCCGAACAACGGTCGTGGCGCCGAGAAGTTCATCGACGAAATCGTCATGTTCTACAAGACGGCGCCCGGCGAGACGCGTCAGGCACGTGTCAAGATCGTCGGTGTGACGAGCAGCTCGGGTGCGCGCGCGCTCCGGCCAGCGAAAGAGGGCGCACGGACCGTCGTGCCAAGCCGCCCGACCAGCGAGGCGCCGAATACGGCGGCTCCCGGAACGGTGACAGCCGGCGGTGATGTGCTGTTCGGCGTGCAGAACGTGGGCTTCCTGGTCGATCGCGACGTGATCAAGATCGGGCGCGAGTTCGGCAAGTTCGAGCGCATCCGCCTGCGCGTTCTCGACAACGATCTGTTCCTGAACGAACTGCGCGTCGTCTACAACAGCGGCGAACCCGACGTTCTCGCCGTCGATTCGCAGGTGAAGGCCAATACGCGCACGAAGTGGTTCGATCTCAAGGGTGATCGCTTCATCAAGGAGATCCAGCTCGTCTATCGGAGTCGGCCGAACTTCCGCGGGCAGGCTCGGGTCGAGGTCTACGGCGAGTATGCCGAGGGCTGGTTCGGCAAAGGCAACACGGGCGAAGCGCTCAAGCACAGCAGCAACCGCGGCTGGCTCTATCTCGGTGGCCAGCAGCCGAAGTTCTTCTCGGTCAGCCTGAAGAAGGGTCTCGGCTACGAGACCGACGTGATCTCGGTGGCGCGCAACTGGGGCTTCAATCGGCTGAAGCTCGAGGTCAAGGAGCGGGCGATCACGCTGAACCGCGTCATCGTCGTCTATGCCGACGGGACTCGCGACACGGTGCCGGTTGGCGAAAAGGTCGACGGTGGAAGCTCGTTCGGGCCGATGCAGCTCAAGCAGAAGCCGATCAGCGAGATCCAGGTCAGCTATCGCTCGCGCGTCTTCGACAGGTCCGCGACGAACAAGGCTCACGCCTTCGTCGAGTTCTGGGCGCAGTGATGCTGTTCGCGTGAGGGAGGAGGCTCGGCTGCTTCGTCACGTGCGAGCAACGAAAAATCCAAGGGCGCCCGATGGGCGCCCTTTTGCTTGCCGGGTGCGTGCTACCGGAGAGTGAACTGGAGCAGCACCGTCTTTTGCAGGAACGTGTTGAAATTGTTGTCTGAAACGACTGTCAGAACGGTTTCGCCGGTCGGGCTCCGGTGGACAGCCAGCCCTTCCATGTTGTCGATCTCGCTTGAATAGTCCGCTTCGAGCAGCGTTTCGCCCTGCATCATGGCTCCCGGGCGGACGTCCTTGGCCGCGATGGAGCGGATGCGCATCTGCACGCCTTCGGTCCAGCGGAAGCGACGCTCCAGGATCAGCAGCGTTCCATCAGGGAGTGAGGCTGCGTCGGTGACGTCGAAGCCGCGGATGTCGACGAGTGAGAGCCGGTGCGGCTTGTCCTTCAGCCACAGCCAGCCGGCATGTTTGCTGGTGTCGCCGGGAAACCGCTCGGCAAAGGCGATGATGGCCCCTTTCATGGCTCCGCCCTGGAGGATGGCCACCGCCTCGAAGCCGCTGTTGGAGCGCAGGCGACGGGCTTCAGGCGGGTTCTTCAGGTAGCGTGTCGGCGGCTGCAACTCGCCATTCATCACGGGAAACACGCCGATCCGGTGATTGCGCTCGAAGCCGATGAGCAGCACGCCACGGTCGAGGGTGCCGTCGAGGAACGACAGGGCTTCGGCGTCGAGGTCGCGCTTCCGGTCGAGTTTGCGGCCGCGCAAAGCCGAGATCGCGCCCACCCGGGCGGCGTGGATGCCAGATGGTGCGGTGCCGTCGTAGGTCAGCTCGCCCGATAGCCAGGACCCTTCGTCGGATACGGCCATGAAGCGGCGGCCGTCGGGCGCGAGGACGATGCCGGACAGACCGCCGAACTCCTTGGCCGTCGAGCCGAGAACAAGGCCGCCGCGAAACTCCAGCTTGCCGGCGCCAGATCCTGTGAACGGGATCGACTTGAAGCTCGTGATGCGCCGGGCCGTTACGGTGATGTCCGTGATGGGGCTCGCCACCGGATTGGCGCGCGCCGGCTCGGCGGATGGCGCCCGGGACAGTGAAAGGCACGCCACGAGGGCGATGGCCG
>JBGSJD010000256.1:0-9026 GCA_041742195.1 Hyphomicrobiaceae bacterium | reverse complement strand
GAGGACCTTGCAATGCCCACCGAGCAGCGTCGCGTGGCGGCTGCCGCTGGCGAATGACCATGTGCCGTTGACAACGTAGCCGCCGGGCACTTCCCGGGCTGTTCCGGCGACCCCGGCGCCCCAGGCGAGCACGGCGTTCTTCGGCCCGAACAGTTCGCGGGCGATCTCTGGATCGAGAAAGGCCGCCGACATGGCGCATCCGGCACCCTGCCCGATGCACCAGGCGGCACTGGCGTCGGCCGCAGCAACGATCCGCGTCACCTCGGCGAGCGTCGCCAGATCGAGTTCCGCCCCGCCGATCGATCGTGGCAGCAGGAGCCGGAACAATCCGGCATCGACGAGCGCCGCCATGACGTCGACGGGCAGTTCCCGCGCCGCCTCGATGCGCGACGTCGCCGACTTGAGGACATCCGTCACGCTGTGAGCGCGCTCGGGCCAGCCCGTCGGCTCGCTCCCCTGATAGTCGTCCATGCCAGCTACCCTCGGCCGATGCTGCGCTGTCCGGCCAGAGGATAGCGGCATCGGCGTGGCCATGGCAAAGCGTGAGTTTCGGTCCGGCCGCGAGCCGCGGGACGGACCGAAACGGCTCAGGACCGGGACAGCAGGCTCAGCCGAAGCGGCCCGTGATGTAGGCCTGCGTCTTCTCGTGCTTGGGGTTCGTAAACATCTGCTTCGTCTCTCCTTCCTCGAGGAGGAGACCCAGGTGGAAGAAGGCGGTGCGCTGTGAAACGCGCGCCGCCTGCTGCATCGAGTGCGTGACGATGATGATGCAGAAATTCTTCGCCAGTTCGTCGATCAGTTCCTCGATTTTCGCCGTCGCGATCGGATCGAGCGCGGAACAGGGCTCGTCCATCAGAATGACGTCGGGGCTGACCGCGATGGCGCGTGCGATGCACAGGCGCTGCTGCTGGCCGCCGGACAGGGCCGTACCCGACTCCTGCAGCCGGTTCTTGACCTCGTCCCAGATGGAGGCGCGCTTCAGGCTCATCTCGACGATCTGGTCGAGGTCGGATTTCGAGCGGGCGATCCCATGCAGCCGCGGGCCGTAGGCGACGTTCTCGTAGATCGATTTCGGGAACGGGTTCGGCTTCTGGAACACCATGCCTACCCGTGCGCGGAGCTGCACGACATCCAGGGCCGGATCATAGATGTCCTGGTTGTCGATCGTGATTTTCCCCGTCACGCGACATACGGGGATAGTGTCGTTCATGCGGTTGATGCAGCGCAGGAACGTCGACTTGCCGCAGCCAGACGGACCGATGAAGGCTGTCACGCCCTTGTCCGGGATGTCGATATTGACATCCTTGAGGGCGTGCTTCTCGCCGTAGTGGACGTTGACGTCGCGCGCGACAACCTTTGCTGTGACGCTGGCGGGACCTGCCGCCGGCCTGGCCGCAGTCATCGTTTGCTGAGACATATCCATCCTGCATCACTCCGGCATCGGTCCGGACGGGCATGGCCGCCGGGGTTGAGTCAAGTTTAGCTCACAGACCTCTCCGACCTCGGCGAACCGCCGAGGTCGGAGTTATCTTTGGGTTACCAGCGGCGCTCGAACTTCTTTCTGAGGTAGATGGCGGCACCGTTCATGAGGAAGAGAAAGCCGAGAAGCACCATGATAGCGCCAGCCGTCTTCAGCTTGAAGGCCTGCTCGGGCAGATCGGACCAGAGGTAGATCTGGACCGGGAGCACCGTCGCGGCGTCGGTCAGTGCGCCGGGCACGTCCACGATGAAGGCGACCATGCCGATCATGAGCAGCGGTGCCGTCTCGCCGAGCGCATGCGCCATGCCGATGATGGTACCCGTCATGATGCCCGGCATGGCGAGCGGGAGCACGTGATGGAACACCGCCTGCTGGTGCGAGGCGCCGACGCCGAGCGCGGCCTCCTTGATGGAGGGTGGCACGGCCTTCAGAGCCGCCCGGGCGGCGATGATGATGGTCGGGAGCACGAGCAGCGCAAGGACGAGACCGCCGACCAGCGGCGCCGATCTCGGGAAGTTGAAGAAGTTCAGGAACACCGCCAGCCCCAGGAGACCGAACACGATCGACGGGACAGCGGCGAGATTGTTGATGTTGACTTCGATGATGTCGGTCAGCCGGTTCTTCGGGGCGAACTCCTCGAGATAGACCGCCGCCAGCACACCGATCGGAACACAGAGCGCCAGGGTAACGAACAGTGTCAGCAGACTGCCGATGAGCGCACCGCGAATGCCGGCCAGCTCAGGCTCGCGGCTGTCACCCGCCGTGAAGAAGCGGGTGTTGAAGCGGTTTTCCACGAAGCCCTTTTCGCGGAGACGCTCGAGGAACCCGATCTCGAGATCCGACACCTTCCGATTGCTCTCCGGTGTCGTGTAGGTGACCACCCTCCAGTCGCCCGGCTTGGCTTCGGCCGCAGAGGTAAGCGGCAGAAGCACCTCGCCCGCGACCGAGATGTCCGTGATCTTCGTCAGCTTGACGAGCCCGCCGTTGATCTCGACCAGCTTGCTCGGCAGCTTCCCGTCGAGAACCTCCTCGACTTTCGGGCTGTCGACCCGTGCCCTCAATTCGGCGATCTCGGCGTTGATCTCCGCGATCCGCGGCGCAAGGCTCTGTCCGCCAAAGGTCGAAAGGCGGGCGGCCTCGATCGCGAGCGTGTCGGCCTTCGCCTTCGCGGCCTGCTTGATCGACACGACTTCCGCAGCGAAGTCGTTCGATGACGTCAGGATCGTGATCTCACCCGTCGTCCCGCTCGGCGTGGCGGTTCCAACGCCGCCGCGCTTCACGATGGGTGTGCTCGGCGCCTTGAAATAGAGATCGGCGTCGTCCGAAAGAAGCAACGGCACCTTGACCGTCCTTCCGATGAGGCTCGGATCGGCGGCGAGACGGTCGCGCAGTTCGTCGGCCGCGCCAGAGCTGAGCACACGCGTCAGCGTGCGCTCTCCCTGCCGCGACTCGATGCCCGGGATGGCTGCCTTGAGGGCATCGCGGGTCACCGGGAAGTAGTCGGCGCTCCGGATGGCGACCGGGTCGGTCCGCTTGTCGGCCGGCACGAAATCAGCCGGCACGGCGACATCCATCGTCAGCGAATGCTGCGTGAATGCCGGAAGGCCGTTCCGGATGATGTCGAACACGAGGGCGGCGACAAAGAGCGTTGTCACGCCGAGCGCTACGAGGCCGTAGGACTTGAACCGGGCCTCCGCTGCATAACGCTTCCGGATGCGCCGCTTGGCGGCGTCGGACGTCATGTCGAGGCGGAAGGCCGGTGCGTCAGTTCCAGCGATATCAGTCATATTGCTCTCGATATCTGCGCACGACCTGCAGCGCGATGACGTTGAGGATCAGGGTAACCACGAAGAGCACGAACCCGAGGGCGAACGCCGCCAACGTCTTGGCACTGTCGAATTCCTGGTCACCGACGAGGATGGTCTTGATCTGGACGGTGATCGTGGTGACGGCCTCGAGCGGGTTTGCCGTCAGATTGGCCGCGAGACCCGCCGCCATGACGACGATCATTGTCTCGCCGATGGCGCGACTGATCGCCAGCATGAACGCCGAGACGATGCCGGGAAGCGCGGCAGGCAGGATGACGTTCTTGATGGTTTCCGACTTCGTGGCGCCGAGCGCGTAGGCACCGTCGCGGAGCGACTGCGGCACCGAGTTGATCACGTCATCGGACAACGACGAGATGAACGGGATGATCATCATGCCCATGACGAGACCGGCCGCCAGCGCCGATTCCGATGCGACATCGAGACCGTACTGCTCGCCCCAGCCGCGGATCAGTGGTGCGACCGTCAAGGCCGCAAAGAAGCCGAGCACAACGGTCGGGATGCCGGCCAGCACCTCCAGGATCGGCTTCGCGATGGCGCGGAACCGGGGCGAGGCGTACTCGGCGAGATAGATGGCCGAGAAAAGTCCGAGAGGACCGGCGACGATGATCGCGATGGTCGTGATGAGCAGCGTGCCAGTCAGCAGCGGCACGAACCCGAACGCCGTCTTGATGTCGCCCTGGTCGGCCCGCAGTGCGGCCTGCGGGTTCCATTCCGTACCGAACAGGAACTGGCTGACGGTCGGACGCCCCTTGAGGGCCGGATCGAAGAAGAAGCGGTAGGTCTCGAACAGCACCGAGAACACGATGCCGATCGTCGTCAGGATCGCGACCGTGGCGCAGATGCCCATGATCACGAGGATGAGCTTCTCGAAGATGTTGCGCGCCCTGTAGACCGGAGAGATGCGCGAGATGAAGTAGCCCATCCCGATCAGCGCGAGCAGCGATCCGAGACCGTACACCATCCAGTTGCCGAGTGCCGACGACGAGGCGAATTGCTGCGCTGCGTCCTTCAGCATCGCAGACGCCTCGCCGGAATGCTTGCCGGTTGCGATGTTCTGGATGTCCCTCAGCCCGGCCGACCGCTTGAGCGGATCTGCGACCGTCTCGGCGCCAAGCATCGCGAGCGCACTCGACTCCGCATACTTCGCGACCACGTTGGTGCCGATCACGTAGGTCAGCAGCATAGCGACCAGCACGGCCGACATCGGAAGCATGCCGTGATACGAGGGAAGCGAATGAAGCGACGGCGCACCGCCCGTGATGAGGCTTTGGGCGCGTTGTCGCCCGAGGAAGAACGCCGCTGCGACCAGGATCGCCAGCGTCAGAAAATAGAGTGAGGTCATGCTTGGCCTGCGGGCTCGAGGTCCAACGGCGGAAGAGCGACGCCCTTCGAGACGGGCGAGAGGTCTGGCAGGGTTGAACCGGATCTATTGTCGGCCAATGCCGGCCCGTGGACCGAAACTGCACAAAACGACAACTGGTGCGCACCTGACAGGAACGCCCGGCGGTCATGCCCTCGAGAAGGGATGACCGCCAGGCGCAATCGTCTTACTTCACGTCGGCAGCCGTCAGCGGCTTCATCGCCTTCACCGCAGCCGCGACCTTCTCGGCCTCGGCCTTCGGCAGAGCGACGAGACCCTTGCGGGCCAGGTAGCCGTCCTTGGACATGGCCTTGCTGGACACGTACTCGGCAGCGAACTGCTCGATGCCCGGGATCACGCCGACATGCTGCTTCTTGATGTAGAAGAACAGCGGACGCGCGCCGGGGAACTTGCCACCGGAGATCGTGTCATAGTCGGGCTCGACGCCGTTGATCGACGCGCCGCGCAGCTTGGAAGCGTTCTCTTCGAGGAACGAGTAGCCGAAGATACCGACGGCGTTCTTGTTGGCCTCGAGCTTCTGGACGATCACGTTGTCGTTCTCGCCAGCTTCGACGAAGGCGCCGTCCTTGCGGAGCGACTTCCAGAGCTTCTCGAAGCCCTTCTTGTCGGCCTTCTGCATGTCCTTGAGCGCGGCGAGCTTCTTGGCGCCCACTTCCATGTAGAGCTCATGGAAGCTGTCACGCGTGCCGGACGTCGGCGGCGGGCCGAGCACTTCGATCTTGACGTTCGGCAGCGACTTGTCGATGTCCGACCAGTTCTTGTTGGGGTTGGCGACGAGCTTGCCGTCGGCGCCCGGAACCTGCTCGGCGAGAGCAAGGAAGACCTGCTCCAGCGTCAGCTTCAGCGGCGCGCCGGCCTTCGACTGGGCCAGGACGAGGCCGTCGATGCCGACCTTGATCTCGATGATGTCCTTGACGCCATTCTTCTGGCAGTCCTCGAACTCGCCCTTCTTGATGGCGCGCGAGGCGTTCGTCATGTCGGGATGCCCGACGCCGACGCCGGCGCAGAACAGCTTCATGCCGCCGCCCGTGCCGGTCGACTCGACGACCGGGGTCTTGCCGAGGCCGGACTTGCCGAACTGCTCGGCGACAGCGGTGGTGAACGGATACACCGTCGACGAACCGACGATACGGATCTGATCACGTGCAGCGGCGATAGCGGTGGTCGCCACGAGAGCGGCGACGGCGACCGACAGCGTCGCGGCGGACTTACGATTGGTAATCACTGGACCCTCCAGAATTCGCGCCAGGGCAAGTTTCCCCGGCTGGGATGGTCTTAGAGTACGGGCGCAATGGATTTGTGACAAAATTAAGCATTGAAACACAACGAAAAAATAGAGATCGATCGACTTTTCGTCGTTTCCGCTGCGCCACTCGTTTCCTGATCGCTGTTCGGGGCGGATGGGGGTCTGTCGCGGCCGAGTTCACCTCGCCGGAGAGTGCGACGGGAGCGGCGTGGAGACGGGGGGCGGAGGCCACAAAAGGAAAGCGCCCGACCTCGGGGGAAGGTCGGGCGCTATAGCGCCTAAGCGCTTGCGCTGGGAGGGAATCCAGCGCGGCAAGCAGCACCTTCGGCTAGACGGGGGGGCACTAGCGATAAGGATCGGTGCCGCTGCTCTGTGATGGAAGATATTGCAGCTTGACTGAGTTTCAAGGGCAACACCAAATCATTCACAGATTCTTTACCGATTATTTCAGTCGACCCGGCACCAGACAGCTAACGCTGGGTTGTCACGCGTCGCCGTCCCCTACTGCAGGTTCTTCAGCTGTGGGCTCGTGATCTTGAAAAGATCGGCGTCGACGGTGGCCGACTTGTCGAGATTGGAAACCTCGAGCCGCGTGTCGAGCCCCTGGGCGTCAGTTGTCACCCATTCCTTGAGTTCGAGGACGGGCGTGCTCTGCAGGAACAGGCGAACCTTCCCCGTTGCGTCTTTGGACTTGTCCTGCACCGACACGATGAGCAGATCCGCGTCCTCCTGCACCTCGAGGATGCGGGCGTCGCGCAGAAGGTCGACATCCTTCTTGAGCAGCATCCGGAACGGCGTCTGGTCGACCATGACGCGGTCGTCCGTATTGATGTCGAGATCCTGGATGGCGATCTGCTTGCCGTCCGAGATGATGAGCTGGCGGCTCGGCGGCGAGTACTCGAAGCGAATCCGGCCGGGCTTCTTCATGAAGACCTTGCCCCGGAGCCGCTTCTTGTCGGGCGACGTCTGGACGAAGTTGCCCTTGAGGTTCTCGATGCCGTTGAAATAGCCGCTCACGAGCTTCACGATCTCGATCTGCCTCGGCTCGAGGGTGATGCCGTCGCTCTCCGTCTGCGCCGAGGTCTGGGTGTTCCAGGCCGGCGCCGTGACCGGCGCCCCCTTGTCCTGGGCCAGGCCCGTTGCCGGGCCGAGCAGCAGAGCTGCGGCGAACGCACCTGAAATCATACTGCCGGAAGTTCGCATCTTGCGCGCCATAGGTCCCCCACCGCTCACCCTCGGTTGCACAGTCCCTACAATTCCGACTTTACAAGGGCAAGTCTGGTCGCGGCGGGGTCGCCTGCAAATGCGGGGAAAGCTTGTGTGTCCTGCCGCTGGCGTCGTGGGGGCGCGGTCGCAGGGATCTGCAACCGTCCTGGCCGGTTGGAGTCCGGCGTTGGCCGGGCGGAAGGCCGCGCGGCAGTGCCTCAGTCAGCCCCATCCGACTGCGCTTCGGCACCGATCAGCACGCGCCGCCGACCGCTGTGGTCCGCCGGGCTGACGATGCCCTCGGCCTCCATCCGTTCGATGAGATCGGCAGCCCGGTTGTAGCCAATGGCGAGCCGGCGCTGCAGGTAGCTGGTCGAGGCCTTGCCGTCCCGGTGCACGATGGCGACGGCCCGGTCGAAGAGATCGTCGGCGCTGTCGACGGGAGTTTGGGAGACGCCGCCCCCGCCCACCTGATCCGTGATCTCGATGTGTCGTTGCAGGGCGTCGATGTAGTCCGGCTCCCCCTGCTCCCGGAGCGCCGCCGCGACGCTTTCCACCTCGTCGTCCGAGACGAACGGCGCATGCACCCGCAGGATCTGGCCGGAGCCAGGCGAGAACAGCATGTCGCCGGCCCCGAGAAGCTGCTCGGCGCCCTGCTCGTTGATGATGGTCCGGCTATCGACCTTCGAGGCCACCCGGAATGCGATTCGCGCCGGGAAGTTGGCTTTGATGGTGCCCGTCACCACGTCGACGCTCGGGCGCTGCGTGGCCATCACGAGATGGATGCCGGCGGCCCGCGCCATCTGCGCCAGCCGCTGCACGGCCCCCTCGACCTCCTTGCCGGCAACCGCCATCAGGTCCGCGAACTCGTCGACCACGATGACGAGATGCGGCATCGGCTGCGGCTCGCGCTGGTCCTGGACGTAGATCGCCTCGCCAGTCTGCGGATCGAAACCGGTCTGCACCGTCCGGCCGACCATCGCGCCCCGCTTCTTCGCGTTCTTGGCCCTGACGTTGAACATCTCGATGTTTCGCACGCCGGCTTCCGCCATCCGCTTGTAGCGTTCTTCCATCTCCGAAACGGCCCAGCCGAGAGCCGCCGCTGCCCGATGCGGATCGGTGACGACCGGTGCCAGCAGGTGCGGAATGCCGTTGTAGACCGACAGCTCCAGCATCTTGGGATCGATCATCAGGAACCGGCAGTCCTCCGGCGAATGCCGGAAGAGAAGCGAAAGAATGAGGCCGTTGACGCCGACGGACTTGCCCGAACCCGTCGTGCCCGCGACCAGGAGATGCGGCATCCGCGCGAGGTCCGCGATGATCGGCTCGCCGCCGATGCCCTTCCCGAGGGCGATCGGGAGCTGCGCCTCGGAGGACCGCCAGGCCTCGCTTTCCAGGAGCTCGCGCAGGAACACCGTCTCGCGCCGCACGTTGGGCAGTTCGATTCCGATCACGTTGCGTCCCGGGATCGGGGCGACGCGCGCCGATACGGCGCTCATGGAGCGTGCGATGTCGTCCGCCAGCGCGATGATGCGCGACGCCTTCGTGCCCCGTTGCGGCTCGAGTTCGAACAGCGTCACGACAGGGCCGGGATGAATGCCCTTGATCTCGCCTTTGACGCCGAAGTCGCCGAGAACGTCCTCCAGCAGCCGCGCGCTGCCACGCAGAACCGGTTGCGTGTGCTCGGCGCCCGGTTTCTGCGGCGGCGGCCGCTTGAGGATGTTGAGCGACGGACGCCGGTAGTCCTTGCTCTTGCCGCGAAACGACATCAGTCCGCCGAGGACGGCTGCGGCCGCTCCGGCACGAGGCGCCTTGGGTGCATCGCCGACGTTTGCCGGCGCGAAGCGGGCGGCGATGGACTGGCTCGCCATATCCGTCGCCTGG
>JBGSJD010000255.1:0-6723 GCA_041742195.1 Hyphomicrobiaceae bacterium | reverse complement strand
GGCAAGATCCGCACCCTGCGGGCCGCGGCCGCAGCCGTTGCTTCGGGCCTCGACCTCGCCGCGCTGACGTCCCAGCCGGAAGAGGACGTCCGGGAAGCTCTGACCGCCATCACCGGCATTGGTCCCTGGACTGCCGATGTCTTCACCATGTTCTGTCTCGGGCGCGCGGACGCGTTTCCTGCCGGCGACCTCGCGTTGCAGGTAGCCCTGCAGATGGCGGCGGGTCTGGACGCCCGCCCCACGGCCAACGAGCTGGCCGAGTTCGCCGAACGCTGGCGCCCGTGGCGTGCGGTTGCAGCTCATCTCCTGTGGGCCTACTACAAGGTGCGCAAGGATGCGACGTCGGGCATTCCTGTCTGAAGACGTGCGCCGCGAGCGAAAAACCTTGACAAGGGCGTGTTGACGCCCCGTGACACCTTCGCTACAAGGAACCGCTTTCGCTATCGCCAACAGATCGCAACCGCACCCGGCGCGCGCGTCGTGATGTGTGGCGCGATAGCCGTTTCAGTCATCGTTCGGGAGGTGCCCAGGCACCGGCTCGCGGGGTGGCGATCCGGCGGTTCCGTTGGTCGGACGGACGTGAAACGTCGATTGGGCCGCCTTCCGGCTCGCAGGGGTTGCGCCGATCGGGCGGCAGCCTTGGCGATCGGGGACGGTCCGCAACGAACAAGAGGCGGCGCGGCACCGGAAGCCCGGTGTGCCCGAGGCATTGAGGCGGGACCTCCCCGAACCGGGGAGATACGAGGAGAACAACGTGGCCCGTATCGCAGGCGTGAACATTCCGACGCAGAAGCGCGTCATCATCGGCCTTCAGTACATTCATGGCATCGGTCCGAAGTTCGCTGAGGAAATCTGCGAGCGCGTCGGCATCCCGGCAGAGCGCCGCGTCAACGAGTTGACCGACGTCGAAGTGGCCCAGATCCGCGACGCCATCGACCGCGACTACACGGTCGAGGGAGACCTTCGGCGCGAAGTGGCCATGAACATCAAGCGTCTGATGGATCTCGGCTGTTATCGCGGCCTCCGCCATCGTAAGGGCCTGCCGGTGCGCGGCCAGCGCACGCACACCAACGCCCGCACCCGGAAGGGCCCGGCGAAGGCGATCGCCGGCAAGAAGCAGGCGTCCAAGTAATCATTCGTCGCAGCTGGCGGCGCACGTCCGGGGATCGATTGGCCGACATTGGCCATCGCCCGGACGATCATCGTCGAGCCGCCGCGACGGTCGTTCCTCTCACAGATCCCTCGTTCCGGAGCCCCGACAATGGCCAAAGAGCAGCAGCAGGGCCGCGGTAAAGTCCGCCGCCGCGAAAAAAAGAACATCGCATCGGGGGTCGCACACGTGAACGCGTCCTTCAACAACACGATGATCACCATCACCGACGCCCAAGGCAACACCATCTCGTGGTCGTCCTCTGGCACGATGGGCTTCAAGGGTTCGCGGAAGTCGACGCCCTATGCCGCCCAGGTGGCTGCCGAGGACGCTGGCCGCAAGGCCGCGGAGCACGGCGTGAAGACCCTCGAGGTCGAGGTCTGTGGTCCCGGTTCGGGTCGCGAATCGGCGCTGCGCGCCCTTTCCGCGGCGGGTTTCCAGATCACGTCCATTCGCGACGTGACGCCGATCCCGCACAACGGCTGCCGCCCGCGCAAGCGCCGCCGCGTCTGAAGACGGCGCCTGGCGGCCCGGCGGTTTCTCCGCCTTTTCGTGCCGCCCTCGCCGCCGTCGAACTCCCGATGCCGAGCGACGGCCGCACTGCGGCCGTCACGTCGTATCGGAGCCTGGATGTTTTTGCCGCCCGCCGCACCGTCTCAGGTGTGTGCCTCAATCGATGGGTGACGCATGTTGCAGAAAAACTGGCAGGACCTGATCAAGCCATCGAAGCTCCACGTGGAGACCGGTCGCCAGCGCGACCGTGTTGCAACCGTCGTCGCCGAGCCGCTCGAGCGTGGCTTCGGCATGACGCTCGGCAACGCGCTGCGCCGCGTACTGCTGTCCTCGCTTCAGGGCGCCGCGGTCACGTCGGTGCACATCGACGGCGTGCTTCATGAGTTCTCGTCGATCCCGGGCGTCCGCGAGGACGTGACCGATATCATCCTGAACATCAAGGACATCGCGCTCCGCGTTCATTCGGACGGCATCAAGCGGATGGTGCTGAAGAAGGAAGGTCCGGGCCCGGCACTGGCCGGTGACATCGAGACCAGCTCCGAGGTCGAGGTCCTGAACCCCGAGCACGTGATCTGCAATCTCGACCAGGGCGCGTCGATCCGCATGGAGTTCACGGCGTCCATGGGCAAGGGCTATGTGCCCGCCGAACGCAACCGTCCGGAGGATGCCCAGATCGGCCTCGTCCCGGTCGACAGCCTCTACAGCCCGGTGAAGAAGGTCTCCTACAAGGTCGAGAACACCCGTGAGGGCCAGATCCTCGACTATGACAAGCTCACCATGACCGTCGAGACGGACGGCTCGGTGCGCGCCGAGGACGCCATCGCTCTCGCCGCCCGCATCTTGCAGGACCAGCTCTCGATCTTCATCAACTTCGAGGAGCCCAAGAAGGCGGTCGAGGAGCGGAGCCATCCGGAGCTTGCGTTCAACGCTGCGCTGCTCAAGAAGGTGGACGAACTTGAGCTGTCGGTCCGTTCGGCCAACTGCCTGAAGAACGACAACATCGTCTACATCGGCGACCTCATCCAGAAGACCGAGGCCGAGATGCTGCGCACGCCGAACTTCGGGCGCAAGTCTCTGAACGAGATCAAGGAAGTGCTGGCATCGATGGGTCTGCATCTCGGCATGGAAGTGCCGAACTGGCCACCCGACAACATCGAGGATCTGGCCAAGCGCTTCGAGGACCAGTACTGACGCGACAGGCGGAAGTGGATCACCCCCCACTTCTGCCTACTGCCTACCTGCCTACCTGCCTGCCCACTGCACCGACACGAGGTGAGGCCGAAGAACCTCCCCGTTCAAACAACCTAAGGGTCAAGACATGCGACACAAGATGCTCGGCCGCCGTTTCAATCGGGACAGCGGACACCGCCAGGCGATGTTCTCCAACATGGCTGCCTCTCTCATCAAGCACGAGCAGATCGTGACGACGCTGGAGAAGGCCAAGGATCTGCGCCGGATCGTCGACAAGTACATCACGCTGGCCAAGCGTGGCGATCTCAATTCCCGCCGCCTTGCCGCCTCCCGCATGCGGGACGAGGCGATGGTCAAGAAGCTCTTCGACGTGCTCGGCCCCCGCTACAAGAACCGCTCCGGCGGCTACACCCGCGTGCTGAAGGCCGGCTTCCGCTACGGCGACAGCGCCGCGCGCGCCGTCATCGAACTCGTCGATCGCGACGTTTCGGTGAAGGGCAAGGAAGACCGCGAGCGTCACGAAGCCATGCTCAAGGAGCAGGGCGAGTCCGCCTCGAACTGAGCCGACGCCGGCATCGTGGGATCTGGAATTCGAAACGGCGCATCCACGAGGATGCGCCGTTTTTCGTTGCCCGCCATCGGAGCCGGGCCAAACGTTCTGGGCCCGACCCACCGAACTCGAAGCCGCGTCAGTTCTGGGCGACGACCTTCGGGCACTTTTCGGACAGGAGCTTGTTGACCGCCTTCACCAGCGGCTTGTGGAACACGCCGAGATTGTCCTCGAGCTTCGCGGCCGTGAAGGCGAGGCCCTTGATCACCGACGAGCCATCGACCGACTTCAGATTGACCCACACCTTCTTGACCTTGCCGCCCTCGAACTCGGCCTTCGGCGCCAGCGTCGCGGTGACGTTGGTCGGCTCCTTTTCGCCTTCGATGATGCACTTCACGGTATGGTCAGGAAACTGCAGCGTCGTCTTCGGATCGGTCATGGCAGCGACGATCACGGAGCGCGCCAGCTTCAGATCGACGGTGCATTGCGCATCGCCGAAACCCCAGCTCATCTTGCCGGCCGCCGAACCCTCCTTCAGCTCGCTCTTGGCCCAGGTCTTGGAGAGCGCACACGTGAAGTCGCCGGTTGTCGGCGCCTTCTTCGTGACGAGTTCGCACAGGCTGCGCTCGCACGCCTTGAGCGCGTCCTTCTCCCCCTTGGGCTCCTCCAGCGCCTGCGCCACGCTTGCCGTAACCGCAAGCACGCCGGCCGCGACGCACGCCCGTAACACCGAATTGATGGCCATGAAGTTCCCCGTCCGTGAGTTTCGGCGGACCCCTGCTGTTCCGCGCCCGCGTCTGTGGCCAGCAATTGCGGCTTGAAAATGAAAACGACGGCAGGCGCTGCGAAGTTCCCGGCATCGTTGCCCGGACGCCATGGGCGACACTGACAGAGCGCCGGGCGGGCCCGGGTCCCATGACATCGATCCGTCACACAACACACTTGCGCAACGCGCGACTGCGGGTCCACCATGCCTCTGCCGCGTCCTTCTTCTCAGGCGCGCGGGGCGCGGCATGGCGTCCGGCTGCCTGAGAGACAAAGGAGCGTAGCCATGGGCACTGCCAATGGCGGAGCGGGCCGCACCCCCCGCTGCATCGCACTCGTCGGACCGTTCATGTCCGGCAAGACCACGCTGCTCGAAGCCATCCTGCATAGATCAGGCGCCCTCTCGCGGCAGGGCGCCATTGCCGATGGCAATACGGTCGGCGACGCCTCGGAGGAGGCGCGCACCCACAAGATGAGCACCGAGCTGAATATCGCCGACGTCGAATACCTGGGCGATCGCTTCACGTTCATCGACTGCCCCGGCTCCATCGAATTCCAGTCCGAGGCCGACGCCGTTCTGTCCGCGGTAGACGCCGCCGTCGTCGTCACCGAGCCCGATCCCAAGCGTGTCCCGGCCCTTCAGGTGATCCTGAAGCAGCTCGAGGACCGCAGCATTCCCCATTTCTTGTGCCTGAACAAGATCGACACCTTCGCCACGCCCGTGCGCGAAATTCTGCCTATGCTTCAGCCCGCATCGACCAAGCCTCTGGTTCTTCGCCAGATTCCGATCTGGGAGAACGGCATCGCCACCGGCTTCGTGGACCTCGCCCTCGAGCGCGCCTTCATCTACCGCGAGCACGCCCCGTCCGAGATCGTCGCCATCCCGGCGGCTGTTGCCGAGCGTGAGCAGTCGGCCCGCTTCGAGATGCTCGAGAAGCTGGCCGACTACGACGACGAGTTGATGGAGCAGTTGCTGTCCGACATGCCCCCCCCGCGCGACCGCATCTTCGACGACCTCGCCCGCGAATTGAAGGAAGGCTTGATCTGCCCCGTGCTCGTCGGCTCCGCCGCCCACGGCAATGGCATCGTTCGTCTCCTGAAGGCGCTGCGCCATGAAGTCCCCTTCGTCGACGAGACCGTCCGCCGCCTCGGTGTAGCGACGACCGGTTCCGCCGCCCAGGTGATCAAGACCCTGCATACGCCCCACGGCGGCAAGCTCTCGGTCGCGCGTGTCCTCACGGGCCGCTTCTCCGAGGGCGATACGGTCACGAGCAAGGATCACGAGGAGCGGATCGCTGGCGTGCTCGCGATATTCGGGGCCGAGGCACGAAAGCGCGGCCCTGCGGCCGCTGGCGAGACGGTGGTCCTGGCGCGGCTCGAAAAGATCCGGACCGGCGACACCTTGACCACCGCCGCCACACCGATCACACAGCTCGGGGCACCCGAGCGACCGTTCCCCGTCCTCGGCGTTGCCCTGTCGCTGAAAGACAGGAAGGACGAGGTGAAGCTCACGACGGCCCTCGCCAAGGCCATGGAGGAGGATCCCTCGCTCGCCCTCGACCACAACGCCGAAACCCATCAGATGGTGCTGTGGGGGCAGGGTGAGATGCACATTCGCGTCACCCTCGAGCGTCTCCGCCGCAAATCCGGCATCGACGCCGGAACGGAGCGCCGCCAGATCCCCTATCGCGAGACCATTCGGGGGACGACGACCATCCGCGCGCGGCACAAGAAGCAGTCCGGCGGCCATGGGCAGTACGGCGACGTGGTGGTGGAGATCGCACCCGTCGGACGCGGCGAGGGCTTTCGCTTCGAAGAACGTATCCACGGCGGCGTCGTGCCGCGGCAGTTCATTCCCTCGGTCGAGATCGGCGTCAGGGACTACATCCAGAGTGGGCCCCTGGGCTTCCCCGTGGTCGACGTCATGGTGACGCTGACCGACGGCTCGTATCACTCGGTCGACAGCTCGGACATGGCCTTCCGGCAGGCCGGACGCCTCGCCATGGCCGAGGGCTTGCCGAAATGCCAGCCGGTCCTCCTGGAGCCGATCATGCACGTCCGGATCGCCGTCCCGAACGATGCGACGTCACGCATCAACGCCATGATCGCCCAGCGTCGTGGCCAGATCCTTGGCTTCGACGCGCGACCCGGCTGGCCGGGCTGGGATGTGGTGGAAGCGCGGATGCCGGAGGCCGAGATCCAGGACCTGATCGTCGAGCTGCGCTCGGCGACCTCGGGCGTTGGCACGTTCACGGCGAGCTTCGATCATCTGGCCGAGCTGACGGGACGTCTGGCCGACCAGGTTCTGGCACGCCACCAGACCGCGGCCGAATAGTACAGGCGGGTATGGCGGTCCGTGATCGGGCCGCCGTCACCGCACGAGCCGTCGCGACGTCCCGGCAGGAGCGCTATCGGTGCCTACTTGTTGGGCTCGGCGAGCTTCTCGAGCTTCGCCTGCATCTGGGCGAGTTGCGCCTTGAGCTCGTCGAGCTCTGTTCCGCCTTGCGCGCGCTTCTCCGCCGGTTTCTCTGCGGCGGCCTTCGCGGTTGGAGCC
>JBGSJD010000254.1:0-2097 GCA_041742195.1 Hyphomicrobiaceae bacterium | reverse complement strand
GCTCAGATTTCGCGGATAATTGCGGAGGCGATGTGCAAGGCCGACCGACGTCAGTGCGGCGCGGGCACGCTCGGTGGCGGCAGCGCCGTGGACGCCCTGCACATCGAGGCCAAGGCGGACATTCTCGAGCGCGGTCAGCGTCGGGAACAGATTGTAGGACTGGAAGACGAAGCCGATGTGGCGACGGCGCAGGCGGGCAAGCGCCTCGGCGTCCATGCCGGCCGTCGACTGGCCGAGGATCGCGAGCTGGCCTTCGGTCGGCGTCAGGATGCAGCCCATGATGGACAGCAACGTCGTCTTGCCGGACCCCGAGGGGCCCATCAGCAAGGTCAGCTCGCCCGGATTGAGCGTGATGTCGACGCCTTTCAGCGCGCGCACCATGCCGGCGCCCTGGCCCAGCTCCTTGACGATGCCTTTGGCCTCGAGAATGGGCTTCGTCATCGGGCGAACACCATGGCGGGATCGATCCGCGTGACTTTCATGATCGCGGCCAGCGCCGAGATCGCGCACATGAAGATCGTGAGAGCCAGGAGGCCGGCCGCCAGGCCCGGCGTCATGATGATCGGCAGGGCCGAGTTCTTGCTCGCCTCGATGATGAGCAGTGCGATCGTCATGCCGAGAGCATAGCCGAAGCCCGCAGACAATGCCGCCTGCAGCAAGATCACACGGTGAATGTAGCCCGAGGAGGAGCCGAGCGCGCGCAGCGTTGCGAACTCGTTCAGATGGTCCTTGGTGCTCGAATAGAGCGTCTGCGCGACGATGACCGTGCCGACCAGCGTGCCGAGCAGCGCGCCGCCGATGAGGGCCACGCCGGCGCCCGTCGAGAACAGCCAGTGCGCCAGACTGCGGTCACGGAACTCGGTGGTGGTCAGCACCTCGACGCCGCTGAGGCGCGCCTGGAGGGCCCGCTGCACGATGGGCGCCTCGGCACCCGGCTGCAGCTTCACGAGATAGAACGTGGTCTGGTTCTCGGACATGCCCATGATGGCGCGGGCGCGGGCCAGCGGCATGAAGACGTAGGGCGCGGTCGTGAACGACCGGATGCCTTCGGTGAGGCCCACGACCTTGACGCGCTGCGCGCCGATCTCGGCCGTGTCACCGACGCCCTTGATGCCGAGGTTCTCGAGATAGGTGCGCTCGGCGATGACGGCATTCGGCCGGAACATGTCGGCCGGTTCACCCTCGACCATGTTCCAGGGGGCGAGACCGCCGACGGGCATGTCGGTGCCGACGACCACCGAAAGCGTCGCGCCGCCATCGGGCTTGCGCCACTCGTTGAACGACGCGACGAGGGGCTCAACGGACGCGACACCGGGCACCGAAAGTGCGATGTGCCGGTAGCGGCCGTCGAGGCTGCCCGCCTCCTCGAAGCTCTTGGCCCCGAACGCTGTGACCCAGAGTTCGGCGTTGGCGTTGTCGATCATGCCGATGATCATCTTGCGAGCGCCGAGGTAAAGCCCGAGCTGCACCGCAACCAGCACGATCGAGAACAGGATACCGACAAGCGTGACGACCAGCCTGATGCGGTCGTGGAAGAGATTGCGAAACGCAAGAGTGAGGACCATGGGATGCTACTGCCACCTCAACCACGCTGTCGGCCGGAGCGGCCGGAGACGTCCGTGGAAGCCCCGCACGTGGCACCTCCCCCGGGATTACAACCTCGCACGTAACTGCCGTCGCGACAGCGCCCGTCGCGCCCTGCAACTGTTCGCCGTTCAAGCAACGGATCGCGCCTTATATAGGGCATTCGGGACGTATGGCCGCCTTACGTCAGGATCAAGGTAAAGGCCATCGCTTCGCCGAGGGTGCCGCGCACATCAGCGAGCACTTGCCGCAGCTTTCACGCCGGACGCGCATTTACCAATGCGCTCATCGCCTTGCCGGCGCCAACATTCAGGAGGTATTGGAGCGGCAAGACACGTTTGTCAATTGCAGTCTGTCTCGCGACAGCTCCAGGGCAGGACGCTATGAGCAATTTGTTGCGACGTGAAATCAGCCAACACTGTCGGTTCCTTCTGGTTGTTTTTTGCATGCTGCTGCCAGCCGGTGCGGCGGCCTTCGCCCAGCAGCCGCCCGGGGCCGGGCGGGCGTCACCCG
>JBGSJD010000253.1:0-14829 GCA_041742195.1 Hyphomicrobiaceae bacterium | reverse complement strand
ACGAATTGCCTCTTTCCGCAGAGGGAACGGCACGACGTTCTCCGCCGGGCTCATGTCGACCGTATGCGTCGAGCCCGCAGCCGCCACGATCCGGTCCGTCAGCGCCGAGAGCCGCTCCCGGTCCGGCGGCTGATACGTCGCGAGAACCGTGTCGAGCGCGCGTGCCTCGGCGAGCATCTGCGCCGCTGCGGAAGATGTCCTCAGCAGAGTTTCAGCGGCCGCCCGACGATCAACGGGCCAGCGCACGGCATCACCACCGTACGCATCGAGCAGATCGCCGAATTCCTCGAGTGTCATGGCTCCAGCGTCCATCATTCGTAGGCTTCTACCTGCCAGCACCTGGCGCTCACGCGCTTGCCCGTCAAGGGACGTCCCTCACATCAGGAAGCAACGCGCGCCATTCGTCCTTCAACTCCGCCTTGAGCGATCGCCGCGCCCGGGCGAGCAGCGACTCGACCGCCTCCTCCGAGATCCCGAGGCTACGCGCCACATCGCCCTGCCCGAGGCCCTCGAAATGAAACAGTGTGACCGCGAGGCGCTGGCGCTCGGGAAGTGTCGCCAGGGCGGATGCGACACGAACCGATAGGTCGCGCTCCACCAGCGAGGTCTCTTGCGTCGCGGCCTCCGGCACTTCGGGCACCTCGTCCACCACCGCAATGTGTCGCCGCGCCCGCAGGCGATCGATGCACAGGTTGCCGACCACACGCCGCAACCAGGGCTTGAAACCGCCGGGACCGAGGTCGAGGTCGCCGGCATTGCGCCACAGCCGGAGCAGTGCCTCCTGCGCCACATCCTCGGCTTCCGCATCGTCCCGCAGAGTGCGCCGCGCCACCGCCAGCAACAGAGGCAGATGACGCTGCACCACGAGCCGAAAAGCCGCCGGGTCCCCGGCAGCGAGTCGGACGAGGAGTTGTCCGTCCTCGACCGCCGGCGCCCCCGCAGACTGTCCGTGATCCCCGGCTCTCGCCAACATCGTCCTCATCGCAAGGGCCTCGTTCGGCCGCTGGTGCCTGCCTAGCATCTAAGCCGTCGCGGGCACCAGCCATGGTTTGCATCGGGCGGGCACGAGGTCAGTCCCTCCGCCGCTCCCCCGCACCACCGTCGGCCTTACCGACTTGTGGCATGTCGGCCCCATCACGAGCGGAGTGCCCTTCACCGCGCGACCAGCGCCCCCACCCCTTGTGCCGCCCACCCCACGGCATCTCGTCGCGTGTGAGCTTGTCGTCACGATTGTAGTCGAGGCGGGCGAAGCGCTCTGCAGCCTTGGCGGCGAATTGTTCGCGGGTCACCCCGCCGGCCGGAGTGCCACCGAAGTGATGCGTGAACCGCTGCACCCGGTAGCTCGCTATGTCCTGCTTCAGGGCCTCCCGGTCGGCGGTGTCGACCACGCCATCGCGGTTTCGGTCGAAGCGTGCGTGATGCTTGACGGCTAGCGCGAGAGCCTCGTCGCGGCTGACGGCGCCGTCGTTGTCGGCATCGGCGCCCTGAAGCCATCTCATGCGCGGCCCGCCCTCACCGATCGGCTGCCGGCCCCGCATCATCGGCGGCAGATCCTGGTCGTCGATCCGTCCATTGCGATCGAGATCGGCCTCGTCGAAGCGGCGCGCGAAATCCGCCCTGACTTCGTCGACCGTGATCTTGCCGTCGCGGTCGGCGTCGAGGTAACGCGCCAGCCAGCCTCCGGCCTCGCTCGTCTGACGGCCGCGGCGCCACTTGCGTCCCTCGTGCCGGTCCGCCATCGCGGCTTCGATCTCGGCAGCCTGGATCACGCCGTCGCTGTTGCCATCGATCCGGGCAAACCGCTCACGCACGCGGGCATCGAAGTCGGCTTTGGAAATCTCACGGCCGAACTTCCCGCCACGGCCGAAGCCGATGCTGTCGAAGTCACCATGCTGCATTGAATGCTTGTGCCAGCCGCCGCGGTGCCCCTGGGCCGCGACCGCGGCAAGAGCTCCGGCAGCGACGAGTAATCCGACGGCGACGAACGCAATTTTCTTCCGGGACATTGGGGTCTCCTGCGTGACGGCCGATCAGCGGCCGGTCTCGATCCGATGCAGGAGAAACGCAGGGGGTAACCGGAATCCGTCGCCAGATCCCTGAATTAGATGACGAGTTCGTCGAAGAGGCGGGCCACGTCCGAGGTTGTCTCGGCAAGGACGGCCTCGAGACGCGCGAAGCTTGGTACCTCGCCGACCCGAGCCAGGAGGTCCTTGAGCCCGTCTGGCACCTTGGCCGGATCGAACGGGCCATCGAGCGTGAGACGGGTCACCTGCGTCAGGTTGTGAATGAGATGCGCCGCCGGGATGAGCACGTCCGCCGCAGCAGGCGCGATGAAGCCGGCCGAGGCGAGTTTCTGCAGCGCGATGACCGTCGTCTGATCGAGAACTTCAGGATGCTCCGCCGCATGGACGAGTTGCAGGTGCTGCGCGATGAACTCGAGGTCCACGAGGCCACCCCGCACCTGCTTCATGTCCCAGATGTTGTCGGTGCCCTTCTCTTTCGCGATCAGCGCGCGCATCTCTCGGACGTCGGCGGCGATCTTGGTCCGGTCGCGCGGCCTGACGAGGGTCGCGCGGATGGCCTCCTCGACGGCGGCCCGAAACGCGGCTGGCCCGGTCACGACCCGGGCCCGCGTGAGGGCCATGTGCTCCCACGTCCACGCGGTGCTGGACTGATACTCGATGAAGCTCGAGAGCTGCGTCGCGACCGGCCCTTTCTGTCCCGAGGGCCTGAGCCGCATGTCGACGTCGTAGAGCGCCCCCTCGGCGGTTGGCACCGACAGCGCCGAGATGAGCCGCTGCGTCAGACGCGCGTAGTACTGCGTCGGCGCCAGCGGCCGCTCGCCATCCGATTGCTGACACTCGGCGTCAAAATCGTAGATTACGATGAGATCGAGATCGGACGTCGCGGTCATCTCGCGTCCGCCGAGCTTCCCCATGGCGATCACCGCCGCCGCCCCGTCGCGAACCCGGCCGTGCGACTTGACGATCTCGGCCTCGACCCGATCCTCGAGCGACTGGATGAAGCGCGAGGCGAGTTCCGCATAGGCCCCCCCGGCCTGGCTTGCGGAGATGGTTCCCGAAAGCACCCTGACGCCGATGAGAAACGCCTGCTCGCTGCCGATCACGCGCGCCCGGTCGAGGGCTTCCTGGAAATCGCCGCCGGCATCGATCTCACTGTTGACGATCCGCTCGAGCGCCGCGCTGTCGGGAAGACTGCCGAAGAATCCGGGATCGAGCACGGCGTCGAGAACACGTCGCCGCCGGCCGAGGATCCGGGCGAGGCGGGGCGCCGTGCCGACGATGTCCGCGACGAGCCGCAGCAGACGGGGATTGGCGCGCAACAACGAGAACAGTTGCACCCCGGACGGCAGGTCCGAAAGGAAGCGGTCGAAGCTCACCAGTGCGCTGTCCGGGTCCGCCGTGCGGCTCAACGCTTCGATCAGGAGCGGCTGCACCTCCGTCAGCAACTCGCGTGCCCGAGGCGTCCGCACCGCGCGATAGCGGCCGTGGTGCCAGCCGCGTACGGCAGCGATCGCATCGGCCGGACGCTCGAAGCCCATCCGCGACAGCGCCTCCAGCGTTCCGGGATCGTCGGCCTCGCCGGCAAACACCATGTTGGACCCGGCCGATGTCAGCTCGGGCGTCGCCTCGAAGAGCGCCGCGTAGTGCGTCTGGACGCGCTCGAGCCGTTCGACGAGCGCCACCTTGAATGCGTCGAGCGTGTCGTATCCGGAAAACAGCGCGAGCCGCGTCAGGTCATCTTCGGCGAGCGGCAGCGTCTGCGTCTGCTCGTCGGCGAGCATCTGCAGCCGGTGCTCGATGCGACGCAGGAACTGGTAGGCCTCCGAGAGATCGGCGACGACGGGCGGTCGTATCCATCCCCGTTCGGCGAGCTTCTGCAGCGCGCCAAGGGTGGTCGGGACGCGCAGATCGGTTTGCCGCCCACCGGCGATCAACTGCTGGGTTTGCACGAAGAACTCGATCTCGCGGATACCGCCGCGACCGAGTTTCACGTTGTGCCCGGCGACGCCGATCTCGCCAAAACCCTTGAAGGCATGGATCTGGCGCTTCATCGCATGGATATCGGCGATGGCCGCGAAATCGAGATACTTGCGCCAGATGAAGGGCGCGAGTTCGGCGAGGAAACTCGCGCCAGCAGCGAGATCTCCCGCGATGGGCCGCGCCTTGATCATCGCGGCGCGCTCCCAGTTCTGCCCGAAGCTTTCGTAATAGTTGAGGGCCGCGTCCGTCGAGATCGCGACCTGCGTCGCACCGGGATCGGGCCTCAGTCTGAGATCCGTCCGGAAGACGTACCCATCCGCCGTCCGCTCCTGCATGAGCTTCACGATATCGCGCGTCATGCGGATGAAGAACGGCGCCGGTTCGAGACCCGGCTTCAAGCGGGCCCGTTCCGGATCGTAGAAGACGATGAGATCGATATCGCTCGAGTAGTTGAGCTCCCGCGCTCCGTGCTTGCCCATGGCAAGCACGATGTAGCCCGCATCGTTCTCGGCCCGGACCAGTCCCTCGGCCAGCCAGTCGCCACGCTTCACGGCCTGCAGGAAGAGAAAGCCGACACTCGCCGCCACGGCCGCGTCGGCAGCCGACGTCAAGGCCGAGGTGATCGTCATCACCGGCCAGACGCCGCCGAGATCGGCGAGGGCTAATAGCAGCGCCACCTCGCTCTTGAACGTCCTGAGGAGCCGCATGGCGTCGGCCATCGACGAGGCCGCCGCGACATTCTCGTAGAGCCGATCGCGAAGCTGCTCGAAGTGATGCTCCGGCGCGGTATCGAGAATGCGTGCGAGGCGGACGGGATCGCGCCGCATCAGTCCGGAAAGATAAGGTGAGCAGCCGAGCGTCCCGACGACCAGTGCATCGACGGCCGGCACGGCGAGCAGACGGCTCAGCTGCTCTCCGATCTCGAGCGAGCGGCCATCGGCTTCGATGTCGGCGAGCAGCAGCCGCGCGCGCTCCGGATCGGGCGCGAGGGGGGCCTCGACAAGTCGGGTCCAGAGTGGCTGGGGCTGGGCATCTACCAAGGTCGACCCCGGTGGTTGAGCGGCATGGGTGTCATCTCATCCTGACATGCGTCGACGGCTCTATGCGAGAGGCAACTCCAGCACTACGCGCAGACCCGGCGCATTGTCTTCGAGCCGGACACGTCCCTTGTAGATCCGCGCCACAGCGGCGACCAGACTGAGGCCAAGCCCTGTACCGGGCTTGGAGCGGCTGGCCTCGAGACGGACGAAGCGCCGGAGCACACGGTCTCGCTCGCTTTCGGCGACGCCCGGGCCGTTGTCGGACACGACGATGTGCGCGAAACCGCCAGCCTGCGAGACGGCAAGCCCGATCTGCCCCGGCCTGCCATGAGCCGCCCCATACTTCAGGGCGTTGTCGATGAGATTGGAAAGGGCCTGCCCGAGCAGATGCCGGTTGACGCTCGAAACCGGGTTGCTCGTGACGTTCACGGTCAACTGGACGCCGGCATCGTCGGCGACCGGCTCGTAGAGTTCGTAGACGTCCCGCGCCAGCGCGCCGATCTCGACCGTCTCGAAGGCGTCGGGCCCGCTCCCCGCCTCGAGACGGGCGATCATGAGGAGCGCATTGAATGTCTTGATGAGGCCGTCCGCCTCCTCGATGACGCGTTCGAGACCGGATTTCCAGGCCTCCGCTCCGGACTGGGCGGCGAGCGCCGCCTCGGCGCTGTTGCGCAGGCGATTGAGCGGCGTCTTGAGATCATGGGCGATGTTGTCCGACACCTCCCTGAGGCCCGCCATCAATTCCTCGATGCGTGCCAGCATCTCGTTCAACTGCCCACTCAGTCGGTCGAGTTCGTCTCCCGACCCGTCGAGCGGCAGCCGGCGGCCGAGATCGCCCGACATGATGTCCCGCGTGGCAGCACTCATGCCGGCGATCCGATGCTGCACGTGGCGCGCGATGACGAAGCTGCCGACCAGGCCGAGCAACGCCAGCAGGACCAACGCAAACGCAGTCGTGCGAAAGATGGCGTCGAGAAGCGCACGCTGATCGTCCACGTCCCGGCCGATCACGAGGCGTGGGCGGCCGTCGATCTCGATCAGCAGGCCGGCGGCGACGCGCGACATCCGTGCCGCGCCCGCAATCGCGGGATAGGCGAACGTGCCGCGTCCCGACGCCCCGGACCACGTGGGCAGAACCGTCAGGTTTCCGGCCCGCCACTGGCCGTTGGCATCAGCGAGATAGTAGAGGTTTGCCCCCCCGCGACGGCTGCGCTCGCCGACCGCGATGGCCAGGGCGTCGAACCCGCGCGAGACGAGTTCGGCCTTCAGTTCGGCGGCCTCGGCCTCTATTGCCTGCTCGGTCGCACGGGTCAGGAGACTGTTCGCATACCAGCCGACGAGCCCGACGCAGCTCGCAGCCACGAGCGCCAGCAGCAGCACGACGGCCGCCGTGCGCCGGAAAACGGTGGATCTGAGATAGCTATTCGTCGCCATCTCGCATCATGTAGCCGGCGCCTCGAACGGTATGCAGCAGGGGCCTGTCGAAGCCCTTGTCGATCTTGCCCCTGAGCCGCGAAATGTGGACATCGATGACGTTCGTCTGAGGATCAAAATGATAGTCCCAGACATGCTCGAGCAGCATCGTGCGCGTCACCACTTGCCCGGCGTTCCGCATCAGGTACTCGAGCAGGCGATACTCGCGGGGCTGCAGCACGATGACATCGCCCGCGCGCGTGACCTTGTGCGTGAGCCTGTCCAAGGCGAGGTCGCCGACCGTATAGCGCGTCACCGTCTCGTCGGGCGAGATGCGACGGCCGAGGGCCTCGATGCGCGCCAGCAGCTCGGTGAGCGCGAACGGTTTGGTGAGATAGTCGTCGCTACCGGCCTTCAGTCCTTTGACGCGATCATCGACCTCACCGAGCGCCGAGAGGATGAGAACAGGCGTGCGGCTGCCGCTGGCACGAACGCCCTGGATCAGCGATAGCCCGTCCCGGCCGGGAAGCATGCGATCCACGATCAGCACATCGTAGTCGCCGGAGAGCGCGCGATCGAGCCCCTCGTCGCCGTCGAACACGACATCGGCGCCATGGCCGCTTTCCTTGAGCCCACGCTGCACGAAATGCGCGATCTCCCGATCATCCTCGACAATCAGAACCCGCATACCTCGTCTCCATTCCCTTCCCGTCGGGACCGCCACAAATGCCGAAGGCGCGCCCGCATCCGGGGCGCGCCAACCGATCGGCCCTGCGAACGCGCCGGCCTATTCGTTCTTGAGCTGCACGGCGATGAACCGCGCCGTTTCGCCCTGCCTCACCCGGAGGAGGACGCCCTTCCGGCCGTCGGCACGCGCCTTCTTCACGGCATCCTCGACATCCTTGGCTGACTTAACGGCCTGCCCCTGCACCTCGATGATGATATCGCCGACCTTGATACCCTTGAAGGAGGCATCGGACCCGCTCTCGACCTGACGCACCGCAACACCGTCGGCTTTCGCGCCCCGGGGAGCCTCGCCGAGCGTGAGACCGAGGCTGGCCACCGGTGCCTCACCCGCCTTCGTTTCAGGCTTGGGCTGGGCTGCCACCTGCGGGTCGGTCGGGAACGTCCCGAGCTTGACCTGCACGATTTCAGTCTTGCCGTAGCGCGAGACCTCGAGCGACACCGTCGTACCGGGTGAGAACTCGGCAATCTTCCGCGCGAGATCCCGGCTGTTGTCGACCTTCTGATCGTTGACGGAGAGCACCACGTCGCCGGCCCGCAACGTGGACGACGCCGCCGGTCCACCGGCCGTCACTTCGTTGACGAGCGCGCCGCGGGGCTCGTTGAGACCGAGCGTCGTGGCCTTCTCCTCGTCGACGCTCTCGATCTTCACGCCGAGCCAGCCGCGGCTGACCGTCTTGTTGACGCGCAACTGCTCGACGACGTCGTTCGCCGTCTTGGCCGGCACAGCGAAGGCAATGCCGACATTGCCGCCCGACGGGCTGTAGATGGCCGTATTGACGCCGACGACTTCACCTTCGAGATTGAAAGTCGGCCCGCCCGAGTTGCCCTTGTTAACGGCCGCATCGATCTGCAGGAAGTCGTAGGGCCCCGAGCCGATGTCACGGCTTAGCGCCGAAACGATCCCCGCCGTCACTGTACCGCCGAGACCGAACGGATTGCCAACGGCCAGAACCCAGTCGCCGACCCTTACGGGCTTCGACGCGAACCGGACATATTGCATCGGCGTCTTTGGATTGGTGATCTTGAGGAGCGCGATGTCGGTGCGAGGGTCCGTTCCGATCAGCTCCGCGTCGATCTTCTCCCGCTCGTCGAAGCTCACCTGGATCTTGCTGCCACCGGAAATGACGTGGTTGTTCGTCACCACATAGCCGTCCGCCGAGATGACGAATCCCGAGCCTTGCGCCATGGACCGGCGCGGACCTTCAGGGCCACCGCTACCACCCCCGCCGAACTCGCGGGGCAGGTTCTTGAAGAATTCCTTCAGCGGATGGTCATCGGGGAGTTCAGGGAGCGGATCGCGTCCGCCGCCGCGTCCTGGCGCGGCAACGCGCGGCGCGGCGCCTGCCGTCACATGGATGCTGACCACGGCCGGGCGCACCTTCTCCGCGATATCGGCGAAGGTATAGGGGGCGAGAGCGACGGGCGCGCCGGGGATCGCCCCTTGGGGCCGCTGAGCATGCGCGCTCGGAAGCGCGAGGATCGAGGCACCGCCGATTGCGGATGCAGCAAGCAGACCGGCTGTCACCCGTCTCCGCACGGACGGATCACGCGTGATGCGGGTGAGACCGGAACGTGAAGCAGCCATATCTCGTTACCTTTGGGTTCCTGGGCGACTGAATTCCGCCTTGTCGATGCCCCTTGATAGAAAGCGTCGCATTACAGGGACCTTGCGGTGCAATTAATCTTTGGTAATCCAAGTCGCGATACGACAGTATTTCGACACGGCCCGTGCTCCCAACGTTCGGAAGACGACCCATGAGCAGTCGCGGATCGAAGTGGCATCGGCCGCCGATAGGGGCGTCTTGCGGCAGGCTCCGCGCCGTGGTGCCATCTCTCCGGTTCGCCGGGATTGCACTTGCCATCATCGCCGCGCCGCCAGCGGCGGCCGCCCCGCCGGCACCCCTCCAGCCTTTGGGCATGCAGTCGAGGTCGATTGCGACGCCGGTCGCGGTCTTCGGCACGGATAACCGCAAACCGGTCCCCGCTCGGCTCGCCCGGGTCAGCGAATCGGTCGGGCTGTTCTTCTCGAATCAGTCCCGCACGGTCTGTTCGGCCTTCTGCGTCGCTCCCGGGATCATCGCGACGGCTGCTCATTGCCTCGCCCAGCCCGGCGGCCGTCCGGCGCGCCTCGCCGATTTCACGTTCGCACGCGGCTACGACCGCATCCGCGACTACGCCAAGATCGAAGGCCATGCGAACGGGTCGAGCACCCAGAGCATGATCGTCGGTGATTTCCAGTACCGCGTGAAGCCACCGATCGATGCGGCTCACGATTGGGCTCTCATTCGCCTCGCGCGACCGGTGTGCAAGGGCCACGTCCTGCCTGTCGCCCAATTGTCGACCCCCGCGATCATCGCCGACGCGGCAGCCGGTCGGGTATTCCAGCTCTCCTACCATCGTGACTGGACCCAGTGGCGGATCGCCTTCTCCGAGCCCTGTAGCGTGGCGCGCAGCTTCAACGCCATCCCCTGGTCGTCGATCGCGCCTGATTTTCTCAACGCCGACCAGATGCTTCTCCACCAGTGCGATACGGGCGGCGCGTCGTCGGGATCGCCCCTCATCGTCGAGCGGGATGGCGCGTTCGCCGTCGTCGCCATCAATGTCGGGACCTACGTCCAGGCGAAGATCCTGACCGAGCGGGGCCAGGTCACGCTGCGCGAGAAGGCGGAGACGGTGGCCAATACGGCGGTGAATGCGTCCGTTCTCGCCGGGCGCATCGAACTGCTCGAGACCGCGAACATCCTCGCGAGCGGGCCACGGCTGCGGACGCTCCAGCAGCATCTGACAGACCAGCGGCTCTACCAGTCGACCATCGACGGTTCCTACGGACCGATGCTCAAGACCGCCATCGAAAGCTACGAGCGTGTCAACCGACTGCCGATCACGGGCTTGCCGACGGAGACGCTCCTGAAACGCTTGGCAAAGCAGGCGAACGGTCTCGGCGAGGTAGCGCCGTCGAGCGCACCGCGCCAGCCGCGGCTGCCGTAGGCCACCAAGATGCGGCTCAATCCGTCGGACGCTTGAGCAGCGCGTCAAGCCGCGCCTGTTCGTCGGACGTAAGCGGTGCCTCCGCGACGACCGTGTCGGATGACGCCGAAGCGGAGCGAAGCCAGAGCCGCAAGGCGAACCCGCTGGCCGCAACGAGCAGAAGCGCCGGCGCGAGCCAGAGCACGAGCGTTCCGGCATTGAGCGGCGGCCGCAACAGGACGAACTCGCCATACCGGTCGACGACATACGCGACGACGGCCTCGTCGGTGTCGCCCGACTTGATACGTTCGCGAACAACGAGGCGAAGGTCGCGCGCCAGCGGCGCGTTGGAATCGTCGATCGATTGATTCTGACAGACGAGGCATCGCAGACCCGCCGAGATCCCCCGCGCGCGCTTCTCGAGCGCCGGATCGGTGAGCACCTCGTCGGGCTGAACCGCGACGGCGCGATCGAGCAGGCCAAACGTCGCGACCGATAAAGCTACCGTGAGAGCGAACGCTGCGAGGCCGCGTCGATCGATGGTCGTGGAGATGGGGGGCATCGAGCTACTCCGCCGGCACGGCCATGGGTGGCCGCGCCTTCCTCGGCGCACCAACCCGAAGACGTCGGTCGCTGAGCGAAAACGCGCCGCCGATGAACATCAGAACCGCCCCGAGCCATATGAACCGGACAAGCGGATTGAAATAGAGGCGGACGGCATAGGAGCCATCAGTCTGCGCGTCGCCGAGAATGACGTAGAGATCACCCAGCAGCGCGGCGTGGATGCCGGCCTCGGTCGTCGGCTGGCGCGGCGCATCGTAAAGACGCTTGGTCGCCTCGAGAAGGATCGGCGCGCCACCGTCTCGCGGCACCTCGAAAAACCCCGCCTCTTCGCCGAAATTCGGGCCACGACGGTTCTCGATGCCTTTGAGCATGACGCGATAGCCCGCGATCTCGGCGGTGTCACCGCGCTTCATCGGAACGATCTTCTCGGACTGCCAGGCCGTGGTGCCGACAATGCCGATGACCATGACGCCGACGCCGACGTGAGCGAGGAACGAACCCCACGCAGATCGCGGGAGATTGTAAAGCCGTCGCGACACCTCAGCGAGATCGCCTTGCCCGAGACGAGCCCGGAACAACACTTCGGAAACGGCACCCGCGACGACCCATACCCCGAGCGCGAGCGCCAGCGGCGCCAGCCACGGCCCGCGCCAGAACAGCCCGCCGACCACCAGCGCCGCAACCAGCGTCACAGCCGCCGCCGCCATCAGGCGCTGCCTGGCCGCGACGAGATCACCGCGCTTCCAGCCCAGAAAGGAGCCGAACGGAAGCGCGATGAGCAACGGGATCATCAGCGGCACGAAGGTCATGTTGAAGTAGGGCGGCCCGACCGAGATCTTGGCCCCCGTGACCGATTCGAGAACAAGCGGGTAGAGCGTCCCGATCAGGACCGTGCCGGTGGCGGTCGCGAGCAGCACGTTGTTGAGAACGAGCGCACCTTCCCGCGAGATCGGTGCGAACATCCCACCTTGCCGCAGGCTGCCGGCCCGCGCGGCGAACAAGGCCAGCGCGCCGCCCGTGAACAGCACCATGATCGCCAGGATGAAGACGCCTCGCTGGGGATCGACGGCGAAGGCATGGACGGACGAGAGGACGCCGGACCTGACGAGGAACGTGCCCATCAGCGACAGCGAGAACGTGAGGATCGCGAGCAGGACGGTCCACACCTTCAGCGCCTCGCGCTTCTCCATCACGAGCGCCGAATGAAGGAGCGCCGTCCCCGCGAGCCAAGGCATGAAGCTGGCGTTCTCGACCGGATCCCAGAACCACCAACCGCCCCAGCCGAGCTCGTAGTACGCCCACCACGATCCCATCGCGATCCCGAGCGTCAGACACATCCAGGCCGCGAGCGTCCAGGGGCGGACCCATCGCGCCCACGCCGCATCGGTCCGGCCTTCGAGCAGCGCGGCGATGGCGAACGAAAACGCCATCGAGAAGCCGACGTAGCCCGCGTAGAGGAACGGCGGATGGAACGCGAGGGCCGGGTCCTGCAGGATCGGGTTGAGGCCCTTTCCTTCCATGGGCGCCGGCACAATCCGCTCGAACGGGTTCGAGGTGAGCAGGATGAAGAGCAGGAACGCCACCGAGATCGACGCCTGCGTGGCCAGCACGTTGGCCTGCAGCGTCCTCGGGAGATGACCGCCCGAAACGGCCACCGAGGCCCCGAAGGCGACCAGGATCAGCACCCAGAGCAGCATCGAGCCTTCGTGGTTCCCCCAGACGCCGGACACCTTGTAGAGCATCGGCTTGGCGGAGTGCGAGTTGGCCCAGACATTGGCGACCGAGAAGTCGCTGCCAACGTAGGCGTAGGTCAACGCGGCGAACGCGATCGAGATCAGCGCGAGCGATGCGAGCGCGGCGGGCCTGGCGAAGGCCATCAGCCGATCGTCGCGGCTCGCCGCGCCGACGGCCGGAAGAACCATCTGCCCCAACGAGACGAGAAGGGCGAGAATGAGGGCGAAGTGTCCGATCTCGACGATCATCAGAGGATCCCGCTTCCTGGCACGCCGCGGCGAGAGCCGGCTGGCGCACTATCGCATCACTTGATCGACTTGGCCTCGCCACCGGGGTGTGTCGCGCCCGAGCCGAGCTTCACGCCTCGCTCCTTGAGCGATTTTGCGACTTCCGGTGGCATGTAGTTTTCGTCGTGCTTGGCAAGCACGCTGTCGGCCCGGAACCGTCCGTCGGCCTCGAGCCGGCCCTCTGCGACCACGCCTTGTCCCTCGCGGAAGAGATCCGGCAGGATCCCCTTGTAGACCACGGGAACCGTCTTGAGGGTATCGGTGACGACGAAGCGGACCTCGAGGTTCTCGCCGCGCTTGACGCTGCCGTCGGCGACGAGGCCGCCGAGACGGAAGCGTTGACCGGCAGCAAGTGGCTTCTCCGCCAGATCGCTCGGTGTCTTGAAGAAGGTGATCGTGTCGTTGAGCGCAACGAGCACGAGACCGACGGCCGCGCCGAGCACGAGCAGTCCGGATGCGATAAAGGCCAATCGTCTCTGTTTGCGCGTCATACAGCCCTCTCGCTAGGTGCCGAGGCCCAGGCTCTTGGCGAGATCGCCAAGCGCCGCTGAGGCCTGGGGATCGCCATCGAGCGACTTGCGTGCGCGCCCCAGCGCCGCCGCGGCGTCGTCCATCCGCCCGAGCACAACCAACGACCGGACCAGCCGCTCCCAGCCGGCGAGATCGCGGCCGTCCTTGGCGAGGCGTTGTTCGAGCCCGTCGACCATGGCGGTGATCATCTTCTGACGATCGGCCGGAGACATCTGCTCGGCCGCGGCCACATCGGCGGCACTCGGTCCCGGCTGGCCCGGACCTTGAGGTGGAGACGATGGGGCTGGCACGCCCCCCGATTGAGCTGCCGCCTTCTGCGTCTCCGCCAGGCGATCGACGAGCATGGCACGCCACGGAGCGTCCGGCGGCGACACCTTCAGGATCTCGTCATATTCACGCGCCGCCGTCGCCACGTCGCCGTCCTGCTCCTTGCCGAATGCAAGCCAGAAACGCGCCTGAACGTGGCTTGGATCGAGTGCGAGGAGCCGCGCCAGAACCTGCCGCGTCTCGTCGGAGAGCCGTCCGTCACCCGACAGCATGAGAACCTCGGCGAGACCCGCGAGCCGCCGCGGCGTTTCGCCAAGCAGCCTGATGGAGCGCCGGAAGGCATCTTCGGCTTCCGGGTAACGCCCGAGTCGCAGATAGACGGGACCGATGACATCCCAGCCGCGACCATCCTCGGGGTTCGTCTTGAGGCGCGCCTCGACGGCACCGACGAGCTGGGCGACTTCCGCCGGCATCGCAGGCGCCGATTTTGCGCGCGCCGACAGAGGCTGATCGGGAACGCCCGGGCGACCGGTCTGAATGTAGATGAGGACAGCTGAGATGGGCAGGATCGCCGCCACGAGAGGAACCGCGAACCGCGCACCCAGGCTGCGGGCTGTTCGATGCTCTCCCTCCGGGGCGAGGTTTGCGTCGCCCGCGCGATCCGTGGCGGCCAGGAGACGCCGGGCGATCTCCCGACGGGCATTCTCGGCCTCGGAGACGCTGATCAGCCCACGCCGCAGTTCGGCGTCGACCTCGGCCAGCTGGTCCTTGTAGACGGCCGTTGCTCCGTCGTCCGATCCAGCGGATCGATCGCGACGCGCAAGCAACGGATGCAGCAACGCCACCACGACAGCCGCCGACATGAGAGCGAACACCACCCAGACCAGCATCGTCCTCCCCTCACGGCAGCATCATGCCGTTTGAATAGGCAGCCGATGCGGCCGGGACAAGGACGCAGAGCAAAATAGCCCGTTATGTCGCGGGGATCGAAGGCCGGAAACTAGGCTTCGTTACGCCAGGTGCCATCCGGGTTCCGGCATGCGGTCCCCCGCATGGTCTGCGGCCGCCCATCGATGTAGATGGTATGCGTATAGTCGCGGCAATCGTAGGAGCCGCGCCGGTAGGGCTCCATGGGGACGACCTCGCCGTAGCGACCGTTCTCCGAGTTGCGCCAGCGCACGGGGCGCCCGGCATCGCCGCGCTCGAACGCATCGAACTCGGCCCGCTCGGCCAGAATGCGGTCCTGCCGGTCCATCGAGCGCCCGATCTCGCTGC
>JBGSJD010000252.1:0-1758 GCA_041742195.1 Hyphomicrobiaceae bacterium | reverse complement strand
AGCCGTTGCGCGCCGCGACCTTCCAGCCTGACGGCGTCTGCTCGAGGCTGCGCGCTTCGCCCTCGATCATCGAACCGCCGCGCGAGACGAAGAGGTCGGCATAGCCGCGGCCGAGCGCGCCGGGATCGGACACGCTGATGGGATCGGTGAAATGCAGCCCGCCGATGAGATCGCCCTTGAGATGGGGCTCCATGTCGGAGAGCACGCCGGCCGAAAGTTGCGCACTGTTGATGCCGTAGAGCGCCTTGATCTTTTCGTCCTTCGCCCGCGCCGTCTCGAGCGCCGCCTCGGTCCGGAACACCCGGAGGTATCCCGTGCGCCGGAGCAGGGCCGACAGGCCCGCCGCCTCGATCAGCGGCTCGTGCTCGCTGATGCACCGCTCGACCAGCGGCAGCATGGCGCGCGCGCTCTGCGCCTCGCCCTCGGGCGTCGAGGCGCGCCAGTAGCGAAACAGCCACGGCGCAATCGTCGGCAGGCTCGAGAGGTGGTAGTAGGCCTCCGACGTGTTGTTCAGCGCATACTTGAAGATCGTGCCCCATTCCCTCGGGAACATGTAGGGCACGACGCCTTCGCGCTGGATCAGCCCGGCGTTGCCGTACGAGGTTTCCTCGGCCGGTCCGCGTCGGTCGAGCAGCGCGACCGATCGGCCACGGCTCTGCAGATGCAAAGCGCAGGAGATGCCGACCATTCCGGCGCCGAGCACGACACAATCGAATTTCATGGGGTTCCGTCGGGATATTGAGGGCCTATGGGGAAAGTATAGGCACTCGGCCACAGCCGGACCACCCTGTTGCGTGCAGGGCAGCGCTGATATTTTCGACCCGATGACAACAAATTAGGTAAAGAAGCCGAGCAGCAGGCGCGCCACCTCCTCCGGGGCTTCCTCGGGCACGAAATGCCCGCTTTCGGCGATCACGTGACCTTCGACGCTGTTCGCCACGCGTCTCATGCTGGCTTCGACGTCGGCTCCGCGCCCACGCCCGTGCGGATAACTGACGCCGCCCCCGATGGCGAGCACCGGCATCGGCAACCGAAAGCCCGTCGCGAGTTGGGCCGCGTTGACCTTCGCGTCCTCCACCATGGCCCGGTAGTAGTTGAATCCCGCCCGCATTGCCCCCGGCTGGCTGTACGTGCGCGCGAACTCGTCGAGCGCCGCCTCGTCGATGGAGCCGGGCCGGTAGGCGAAGGTCTGGTAGAACCACTGCAGATAGAGCCGCTCGCGGCCCTGGACGAGGGCCTCCGGCAGGTCCGGCGTCATGTGGAACTGGTGGTGCCAGCGCCGCCCGCCCTGGCTGAAGTCGCCGCCGTCACCGGGGATCACGACATCGATGATGGCGAGCTTCGTGACGCTCTCCGGATGCGAGGCCGCGATGGCGTAGGCCGTCGGCCCGCCCCAGTCGTGCCCGACGAGGTGGAAGGTCCGGTGCCCGAGCGTCTCGGTGACGAGCCGCCAGACGTCGTTGCCGATGGTGCGCTTGTCGTAGCCGGTGAGCGGGCGCGAACTGTCGCCGAGGCCTCTGAGGTCGGGCGCGATCACCGTGAACCGCTCGGCGAGCGCCGGCATCACGTGGCGCCACTCGTACCAGGTCTGCGGCCAGCCGTGGAGCAGCACCAGCGGCGGTCCCGACCCCGCCGTCACGTAATGCAGCATCACCTCGCCCACGTCGGCGTAGTGGTGCGTGAACTCGCTGCTCTTTGCCATCGTCGTCAGATCTCCTCGAACGAGCCGCCACGGCCCTTTCCGCTGGCAAAGCGCGC
>JBGSJD010000251.1:0-2899 GCA_041742195.1 Hyphomicrobiaceae bacterium | reverse complement strand
CGTTCAGCCGCCGGCCGACGGAGCCGATGCGTCCGGCACGGCGCTCGTGACGCCGCTCTGGCGCAGATGCCGCCATGCCTGATCGATCGCATCGCGATGGACGCGCTCGCCCTGGAGCACCATGCGAATAGTTCCGATGATGATCTCGATGTCGAGTTTGAACGACGCGTTCCGCACGTACCAGATGTCGAGCGCAGCCTTGTCGGCAGCGGGAATGTCGCGGCCGCCCTTGATCTGACCCCAGCCGGTGAGACCGGGGCGCACGAGGAGGCGGGCCGAGTAGGCGCGGGCCTGATCGGCCCAGAGCATCGGCCGTGGCCCGATGAGGGACATCTCGCCGCGCAGAATGTTCAGGAGTTGCGGGATTTCGTCGAGCCTGGACTTGCGCAGGAAGTCCCCGATGCGTCCGAGCCGCTCGTCGTCGGTCAGCATGCGCCCATGACTGTCACGGGCATCGGACATCGTGCGAAACTTCAACAGCTTGAACGAGCGGCCGCCGACACCCGGCCGGACCTGCCAGAAGATCACCGGGCGTCCGATATCGAGCGCGACGCCGACCGCGACGAGGACCGCAATGGGCGCGAGCACGATCAGCAGGCCCAACGAGACGACGACATCGATCGCCCGCTTGACGCGCCAGTAGGGCCGGCGCGCGATGGCTGCGAGTTCGGCGTCGCTGAAGACGAACGTGACCTGGCCCGCCGGATGCGGCTCGGGTTTCGGCTCCCGGACCAGTTCCGCTCCGCGCCAATTCACGAGACCGATGTTGTCAGCGAACATTTCGATGGGGAGCGTCGACGAGGCGGCGAACCGCTCCACATCCTGCCGGCAGGCCGCGTCGAGCTTCGACATCGGTGCCGTCACGACGAGCCGGTCGACGAAAACGCCATGGACCGCGAGTTCGTTGATGACGCTCTGCAGGCCCTTTTCGCTTCCGAAGACCGGAAGCTGCTGGACACGCATGCCGGCGTTGCCCGTGGTGTAGTCGACGATGCCGACGACGCGGACCGCACCCTCGGCGTACTCCTCGGTCGCTTTCACATAGAGTTCGGCCAGTGGGTTCAGGCCGACCAGAAGGACACTGCGCACATCCGTGCCCTCGATGGGCGCGAAGGGCCGCGGCGTGAGCGTCGGCGTGCGAGCGCGACGCACAAGTGCGCGGATGCCGACGCTGATCGCCAGGGCAATCAAGCCTTGCAGAGCGGGCGTCGATCGGGAGATGCCGTCGAGACGATTGAAGAAGACCATGGCGATGGTCGCGGCGAGCATCAGCACGCCTATAGCCACTGCAAAGCGCAAGTGGTCGTTGATGGTCGCGTAGCGCACGGGGACCCGGTCAACGCCGAACGCTGACAGAACCGGGACCGTCAGCAGCGCGGTCGCTACCAGGAATGGGATGTGGTTGCTCAGCTTGACCATGTCGAGAACGAAGTTCTCGCGCACGAACAAGGCGATGGGCAGGGCGATAGCAATGATCGCCAAATCGAACGCCAATACCGCCACGCGACGCATATACGCTACTCCCGCAAGCGATCATGACTCATGACCGCTGTCGATCCCGACGTCGTGCCTCGCTCCGACCTGCGGGGCCGCATGTGGCCCCGAAAGTCGTCGGTGGCAATCTGCCTGACCGTTAACTTTTCGTTACTTACAGAAGGGATGTCTATCGCGACAGGTCTTGGGGCGCAAGAAGCTTCAATGAGGAATCAATTGTTCTTTATTAATTGTTTGATTTCGAGAAATAAAATCTTCGGCGTCGCAAACGGGCGGAGATCAGTTCGTGTCAATCTGACGACATTCCTTCAACGGAAGATCGTATGTCGTAAGGTCACGTCATCCTACGTTGTGTAGTATTTCTTCTGGCTCTCTTTCGCGAACCGGGCCCTCACCGTGCGGCTCAATCGGTCGAGCATCAGGTAGATGACCGGCGTCGTATAGAGCGTCAGGATCTGAGAGATGACCAAGCCACCGATGATGGCGATCCCGAGCGGGCGGCGCAACTCAGCGCCCGGCCCCGTCGCAATGGCGAGGGGGATCGCACCGAAGAGGGCGGCCAGCGTCGTCATCAGGATGGGCCGGAACCGCTCCTTTGCGGCGCTCCGGATGGCGTCGATCGGCGACAGACCGCGGAGGCGTTCGGCCTCGAGCGCGAAATCCACCAGCATGATGCCGTTCTTCTTGACGATGCCGATCAGCATGATGATGGCGATGAATGCCACCAGCGACAGCTCCATGCCTGCGAGCTGCAGCGCGACCAGGGCGCCGAGGCCTGCCGACGGAAGCGTGGAAATGATGGTCAAGGGGTGGGCAAGGCTTTCGTAGAGGATGCCCAGCACGATGTAGACGAGCAGAAGCGCCGCGACGATCATCAGCGGCTGGGCGCCGCCTCCGCGGATCGCCGTGCGGGTATCGCCCGCGGGCTCGATGCGGAGCGTGTCGGGCGGCTGCATCTCCGCTACGGCCGCCATGATCCTGCGGTTTGCCTCGTCCAGCGTGACGCCGGGCTCGACATTGTAGCTGAGCGTCACCGCGGGAAATGGCCCCTGATGATTGACGGCGAGAGGCGCGAGCGTCGGCTTGACGCGGATGACCGACAGCAGGGGCACCTGACTGCCGTCACGGCCGGGCACGAAAATACTCGCGAGGTCGGTCGGATCGCGCTGGAGGCCTGGGTCAGCCTCGAGGATCACGCGGTATTGGTTTCTTGGGCGATAGACGATCGTGATCTGGCGCTGGGCGAAAGCGTTATTGAGCGCTGCACCGATGGCATCGACCGTGACGCCCAGACGCGCGGCGGTTTCCTTGTCGATGCGGATGTCGAGCTGGCGGGCCCCCTGCTCGCGGTCGGTCGCGACATCGACGAGGCCGGGCAGCGTGCGGACACGGGCGAGAATGCGAG
>JBGSJD010000250.1:0-1809 GCA_041742195.1 Hyphomicrobiaceae bacterium | reverse complement strand
GGCTCGGCGGACGGCTGCAGCTTTGCGATGGCGGCGCGTTGCAACGGACCGTCCGATGCTGGCGCGTTATCGGTCGGCACCATCTCCGTTGCGATGGCGATGCCGCGGCGTTGGAGCGCGCGGGAGAGGCCCTCGAGCGCGGCTCCGAGTGACAGCCGCCAATCGCGACCGCCCGGATCGGCGACGGGGACGGTGCGTGTCCGATCGCCGTAAAGCTCGATGACGCCCTGCCGATGCCGAAAGCGGGCGGGTTGGACGTTGTGGACACTCGGCGCGAGACGCGCCTCGGCGACGACGGCTTTCAACGCCTCGGGTGCAAGCTCGATCACGACGCGGCCCCCAGTGCTTTCGCGAAGAGAGACAGCCGGTGCAACGGTCGCGCGCCGATGAGGTCCATCTGCTTGAGGCTCGCGGCGTTGACGTCGGCGATCCAGGTCGTTCCCAGGCGGCGGTAGCCCGCAGCGCGCGCCGCCGTGACGACGCGCTTCAGCATGATCCGATTGAGGCCGCGACCGTGCAGCTCCGGCGTGACGGCATAATAGATGATGACGGCCCGGTCGCGGGTCATGCGGTGGCGCAGGAAATGCCACGGCGTCGTCCAGCCGATGCGACTGCCGCACGCGGCGAGGAACGGGTTGAGGTCGGGGATGCACACGATCACGCCCGCCGGACGCCCCTCATGATGCACGACGATCGAGAGACGCGGATCCATGATCCACATCATCTCGCCGGCCTGGAACGCATACTCGGCCGCCGTCACGGGAACGAACATGGGGTTGCGATCGAAGCCGGCGTTCAAGACGAGCCGGGCGTCTTCCATGCGGGCCTTGAAGGTCGAGCGCTGGATCGGGAGCCAGGTGAAGGCCGGATCGGCTTCGGTGGCGGCGTGGCGCTCGTCAGTAAGTGCGGCGACATCGACCGCAGTGAGATCGGTCTCGAACGTGGTCATGGGAAAGGTCGGGACATAGCCACACCGAGCGAGGTGGCGCGCGATGTGCGGCGGCGACCACATCATGTCGGTGTAGGGGCCATTCTCGAAGCCGGCGGTCGTCACGCCGACCATCTGCATCGCCGTCAGGTTGAAGTTGCCGGCGAGTTCCGTGGCACCGCGCGCCGTGACCCATTTCTCGGCGGCTTCGAGCAGCGCATCGACGGCCGCCTGATCGTCGGCGCAGTCGAAGAAGCCGAACTGGCCGCGACGCGTCCCGTGCCGGCGGTTCGACGCATGGTGTATCGTGGCGACGATGCGTCCGGCAGGCCGGCCATCGCGATGGGCGGTGAAGACCTGCAGCTCGCCGTTCCCGCCGCGGCAGAGCGGATTCTTCGCGGGATCGAGAAGGTGATCGAGATCCGAGCGCATGGGCGAGACATAGCCGGACGTCGGACCGTAGGCGACGAACGGAGCCTCGAACGCGGCGCGGCGATCGCCGGTGCGGATCTCGATCATGACGCTGGACTCCGCGCGAAGGCGATCTCGCCGGCAAGGCGCGCGAGGTGGATATCACCTTCGGACCGCGCATCCCGCGCGATCGCCGGAAGTGCCACGGCGAGGACGCGCATCGGCTCGGCTGTCAGCAGGACCAGATCCGTCGCTTCGTGTGCCGTCATCAACGAGAGCGCGCGCTCGACGCCGTCATCGGTGTCTGGACGGCCCCAGGGAGCCGCAGCGCGCCGCAGGACGCCGGTCTCTTGCAAAAGCGCGCGAAAGGCAGGATGGCGGACGTGGTCGAGATCGGCTCCGGCAAGGAGGCGCGCGCCGGACAACAGTGGATGCGTCGCGAGGCTGGCTTCGAAGGCATCCGGTGTGCG
>JBGSJD010000249.1:0-2685 GCA_041742195.1 Hyphomicrobiaceae bacterium | reverse complement strand
GCGGCGGCATCGGAGACGCGCGCGGCATGGTGGCGGCGTTCGCGCTCGGCGCGAGCGGCATCCAGATGGGGACGCGGTTCATGGCGACGGTCGAATCCGACATGAATGCGTGGGGCCAGGAACAGCTCATCGCCATGCGCGAGACCGATACGCTCGTGACCCGGTCCATGACCGGCGCCACGGTGCGGTGCATTCGCACACCCGAGATCGCGGCTTACGAGGAGGCGTTGGCGCGGCATGCGCCCGAGGCCGAGCTGACGGACCTCATGCGGGCCGTCCGCGCCTCGCGCAACGAGGAAAAGCCGCTCCGGCGACAATCGGCTGCGGGACAGATCGCCGGTATGATCCGGGATGTGCCGACCGTGAAGGACCTGATCGAGGGCATGGTCAGCGAGGCGGCGCGGCTTGCTCGACGCCTTCCGGCGATCGCCGAGGCCTGACGGTCCGCGACATCGCAGCGGCACACCGCCCAACGACACCACGGGAGTGACCCATGTCCGACACAATGCCCGCCATCAGCCTGGTCGCCGTTCCGGGGCGGCGGCGCGCGACACTCGAGGCCGCGCGCGTCATCGAGGACGCCGGGTTCACCGGGATCTGGTCACCAAGCATGTTCTCGAACGTGGCGCTCGCCGAGGCCCTGGCGCTCACCACCGAGCGCATCCCATTCGCGACCTCGATCGCGCCCATCTACATGCGCACCGTCTCCGACTTCGCGCAGAGCGCCGCGTTCATCCATGAGGTGTCTGGCGGACGCTTCCGGCTCGGCGTCGGTGTCAGCCATGCGCCGAGCCATGTCCGCATGGGGGTGACGCCCGGAAAGCCGCTCGCCGACATGCGCGCCTTCGTCGAGAAGTACCGGGCGAGCGAAGGGCTCGGACCGCTGGCGCCGGTGGTGCTCGCCGCGCTCCGGCAGAACATGGTGCGGCTCGCGGGCGAGATCGGCGACGGGGTCGTCTTCGCCAACGCCTCGCGCTCGCATATGGGCGCGAGCCTCGCGGCGCTGCCCGATGCCAAACGCCGGGACGAGGCCTTCTCGATCGCCAACATGATCCCGACCTGCATCTCGGAGGACCGGGAGGCGGCGAAAGCGGTGCTGCGAAAGATGCTCGTCCACTACGCGCTCCTCCCCAACTACCGGAACTACTGGAAGGAAGCCGGCTACGAGGACGAAATGACCGCGGTCGAGGTGGCCGTGGCCGAAGGCCGACAGGCGGACGTGTCGACCTGTCTCTCCGACCGATGGCTCGCCGATTGCACGCTCTTCGGAACCGCACACGAGGTGCGGGACGGCATCGCGGCGTGGTACGCGGCCGGCGTCCGGACGCCGATCATCGTGCCGTCGTCGGCTGCCGGCAACCAGATGAAGGCCATCGAGGAAGTGATCGCCGCGTTTCGGTGACGGCAGACAGCGAAACGGCGGATCTCCGACCGGATGATCCGCCGCGCGCCAATCTCAATTCGGGCCCCTGCCGCGCCGTCAATGGCGCGTCGACGGCTCCCACGCGGCCAGCGTCTCGGCGGTCATCGGGCCGATCGGCGACGTGGCGCAATCGACCATACTCGCGTCGTCATACTCGGGGCGCGCGATACCGGAGAAGGCGCCGGACGAGGCCGAACTCGCCGTCACGACGACGGCTGCCACACCGGCATTGCGATAGATCGAACTCGCGCGCTGCCAAAGCTGGCCGAACGCAAAGCGCCCCTGGCTGGCCAGGTCCGGCGCTTCGGCTGCAAAGCTCGAGAAGGCGTCCCGCTTCGACGGATCGCGGCGCATACAGTCGCCGAACCACACCGCCCGATCGCCCACGATGATCTGCTCATGGCCATCGAGAATGCGGGGAGACGACGTCAGGCGGATCTCGTGGATGAAATTGCCGCTGAACGACAGGCTCCAGGTCTCGTCCTCGCGCGCCACCGCGCCTCCCGCCAGGACGATCCGGGCTCCCATGCCAGATGCCGCCAACTCGGACGACAGGTCGAGGATGACCCGAACAACCGCACTTTCGGGAGACCGTGCGACCAGGAGGATGGCATCGTCCCGCGCCGTCGGACGTGCGCTAATCGCGTGTTGAATGAAGGTCTTAAGTCGGGCCTCGCGCTCCTCGAGTGTTTCGAAGGGTCTGAAAGGAGGGGTCTTGGCGCGCATATGTTTTTCCCTCGTGGCGCGGGTGTGGCCCCCGCGCTCCTCGTTGCCCGCATATTAGGCGTCACTCGGGTTAATTAAACGCTTAAGGCCTAGCCGTTCTGAGACGGTCGAAGGGCCAGATCGTGGCATTCGGGCGGTCATGCCGTGGCGGCCCTCAAGCGTCCCGACCGAAAACGGCGGCTGTATCTCCAGCGGGGACTTCGATGTCGTCGCCCGTGATCTCGGAGCCGGTCGTGGCGCGCACCGGGATCAGATCATTGGCGGCCGGGCCTGCACGGTCGGCAGAGCGCAGCAGTGACGCGGGCAAAGTGGCCTCGGTCACGATGAGCGCGCTCCTCTGCTCCGCAGACGGCGAGGGCGAGACCGTCGACACGGGCGGCTGCTCGGGCCGCAGCGGCAAGACCGGCTGCGACGGCTCGGGCGGCAGGATCGTTGCAGGCTCGAGCGCCGGTCCGACATCCACGAGCGCTTCGGTGTGGCGCGTCATGGCGGGGTGGAGGACGATGTTCTCGCGGGCGGTCGGGAGCGGCAGCTCC
>JBGSJD010000248.1:0-8714 GCA_041742195.1 Hyphomicrobiaceae bacterium | reverse complement strand
ATGGCAATCTGGCGGCAGCGACCTCGACGGGCGGCATCACCAACAAGCAGTGGGGCCGGGTCGGCGACAGCCCGATCATCGGGGCCGGCACGTTCGCCGACAACGCGACGGTGGCGGTTTCGGCGACCGGGCTCGGAGAGGCGTTCATGCGGGCTTGCGCTGCATACGAGGTGGCGGCGCTGGTCGGCTACAAGGGGCTTTCGCTCGATGCCGCCGTAACCGAGGTCGCGACGGTGACGGTGCCGCGCTATGGCGGAAAAGGAGGCCTCATCGCCGTCGATGCGCACGGGAACGTCTCCATGCGGTTCTCGACGTCGGGCATGTATCGCGGCGTGGTGCGCGGCCATGGCGCGCCGGAGATCGCCATTCACCGGGCATGAGGAGGATTGCCGATGTCGCGTGACCTCGTGAACGCCATCTGCCGGGAGTTGCCGGGCGCGGAGGTGTCAGATCCATGGGGCGGCGGGCACGACGCCTGGAAGATCGGCGGCAAGATGTTCGCCTGCATCGGGGCCATCATGCCGGGCGTCTCGGTCAAGACCGACAGCATCGAGACGGCGGAGCTGCTCATCGAGGCGGGTGTGGGTGCCAAGGCTCCCTATTTCCATCGCTCGTGGATCAATCTGCCGTGGGGCACGCCCGAGGACGAAGTTCGCCACCGCATCGAGACATCCTATCGGCTGGTGCGGGGCGGGCTCAGCAAAAAGGCGCAGGCCGCGTTGCCGCCGTTCCCGTGATGGGCGGTTGCCGACCGGACGGGCTTCGTGCCTATCATGCCGCGAACGAGACCCGGCGGAGACGACCATGGCGAGCATCGAGTGGAAGGTGGAAGGCGCTGTCCGGACGGTGCTGCTGAACCGGCCGGAGAAGCGCAACGCGCTCGACGGCGAGATGATGGACCTGCTGAAGGCCGCCTTCGACGCGCCGCCGCAGCCCTCCGAGCGGGTGGCCGTCATCCGGGGCGCGGGGCCGGTGTTCTGCGCCGGGCTCGACATGCGCTGGCGGGCCAACAATCCGCAGGGTGAGAGCGGCATCGAGAAGATGCTGCATGCGGTCGAGACGTTTCCGCTGCCGGTCGTCTCGATCGTGCATGGCGATGCCATAGCGGGCGGCAACGAGCTGGCGCTGCATTCCGACATCGTGGTCGCCTCGACGGCGGCGCGGTTCGGCATGTCGCTGGCGCAGGTCGGGCTCGCGCCGAGCTGGTTCCTCGCCAAGAAGCTGCTCGAAGTGGGCGGCCCGGTGATCACGAAGAAGATCCTGCTTCTCGGCGATCCGCTGCCGGCCGCCGAATTCCACAAGCTGGGGCTCATCTCGCACATCGCCGAGCCCGACGCGCTCGAAGCTACCGCGGCGGCGATCATCCAGCGGCTTGCGGACAACGCGCCCCTGTCGCTCGTCGCGATGAAGGCGCTGATCAACCGCGAGATGCAGTTCCGCGATCAGATCCCGCACGCGGACATCGACGACATCGTCGACCGGGCGCGGACCTCGCAGGATGCGCAGGAGGGCATGCGGGCGCGGCTCGAGAAGCGGAAGGCCGTGTTCAGGGGCGTTTGAGCCCGAGGTCCACTCAACGCAAGCGCAGGACGCCAGACCAGACATGGCAATCCGGATGACCAAGTCGTGGGTGGCGCTCACAGCCGAGAACGTGAGGGCGCTGCCGGGGCAGCTCGGCGTGTTCCAGCTCGCCAACGCGGCCGGCGAGGTCGTGTTCATCGGCTTCGGCGGCGGGCGGGCGCTGTTCGGCATCCGGAGCGAACTCGACAAGGCGGTGGCCGATCCACCGGCGGGCGCCACGCAGTTCCGCGTCGAGATCAACCAGCAATATACGACGCGGTATCAGGAACTGCTGATGCTGCATGTCCACGATCATGGCGCGGTGCCGGCCGGGAACGTCGGCAAGCCGCTGCCGACCCTCGGGCGACTCAGCCCGCTCTGACACCCCATCCTGGCAAGCCTGGAGTTCCGGCCCCATGAATCTCGAGCCGACGGAAGAGCAGAAAGCCATCATCGCGCAGGTCCGGCGCTTCGTGCGCGAGGAGATCGTGCCGCTCGAGGACAAGCTCGATCCGGATGCGAGCGAGCTGCCGCCCGAGGATCGCGAGCGACTCGTCGCCAAGGTGAAGGCGATGGGGCTCTATGGCCTCGACATTCCGGCTGAGTTCGGCGGTCCCGGGATCGACATGTCGACGCGGGTGCTGCTCGCGATCGAGATGGGGCAGCATCGGGCCGGGCTCTATGTGCCGTGCTATGGCGTGTTCGGCGCGGCCGGGCTCGCGCAGCTCTACGAGGCGACGCCAGACCAGAAAGAGAAGTACTTGTTCCCGATGCTCCGGGGCGAGAAGAAGGCGTTCTTCGGCCTCACCGAGCCGTCTGGCGGATCGGATCCGGCACGGGCGATCCAGACGCGGGCGACGAAGACCAACGAGGGCTGGGTCATCAACGGCTCGAAGGTCTACATCTCGGGCGCGGACAAGGCAGATTTCGGGCTCGTGTTCGCGCGGACCGATCCCGAGCGCGGGCGCGGCGGCGTCACGTGCTTCATCGTCGAGACGAGCTGGCCGGGCTTCCACGTGCGCCGCGTGATCCACACGCTGCGTTCGTCGCACTACGCGACGGAGCTGCAGTTCGACGAGCTGAAGGTGCCGGATTCGGCCATTCTCGGCGAGCTCAACAAGGGCTTCGCGATCGCCAACGAGCGGCTGTCGCGCCAGCGCATCCCTTACGCCGCACAGTGCCTCGCGCCGGCCTTCAAGGCGCACGAGATGGCCATCGACTACGCCAAGCAGCGAGAGACGTTCGGGGCGAAACTCGCGTCGCGGCAGGCGATCCAGTGGATGATCGTGGACAACGAGATCGACCTCCGCCAGTCGACGCTGATGTGTCTTGCCGCCGCCGCGAAATGCGACGCGGGCGAACCCTTCCGCATGGAAGCGGGGCTCGCGAAGCTGGTCGCCTCGGAGGCGGCGGGGCGCGTCGTCGACCGCTCGATGCAGATCTTCGGCGGGGCCGGCATGACCAAGGACTTCCCGTTCGAGCGCTGGTATCGCGAGTTGCGCATCCGGCGCGTCGGCGAGGGGCCGAACGAGGTGCAACGGCACGTGGTGGCACGCGATCTCCTCGGGGATTCGCTCAGGTGAGGGGGATGCGATGCGGAACCGGCGGTGGGGCATCGGGATAGTGCTGCTTCTGCTATGCACTCAATTTCTTCCGGGCTCTGCCCAAGTTGAGCCGAAACAGACGCAGTCAGGCTTCAACGTGAAAGAAGAGTTGGCTCGCTTGAACCTCCGCATTGCAGAGGTCGAGCAAAGGCTCTTGCTTGGCCGGAAGGCTATTTCTGCGCACGAGGCTGCAAGAGCAGCTGTCGAATCGGCTACTGAAGCCCTCGATAGAGCCGTGGCCAGATGTGGGCAAATAAAACTACTGCAGCGCGTTGCTGAGCAAGAAGATCGGCGCAGCGCCAAATTTTTGGCGAGCCGCTTCCAGATTTGCTCCGGCGAGCAGAAGCGCCTCACGCTGGCAATTTCTCGCACTGCCATCAGAGATCGACTACTTGAAGTTGATGTTAATCACATAAGGAGCGACTTAGAGGAATTGAGAAAAATTCGAGTTGAGCTAATCAAAAGAGCCAAATTCCTGGATTCACTCATGGGCGTAATAACTCGTTAAGCGATACTCCTGATCCATCTATCTTTTACTCAAGATCGACTGCAGAGAAATTGAGAACTCCGCAGCGCGTCGGACCTTCGCATTGACCTCTGTCCCAATCTCGGCCATCTCATCGGCGGCTTGAGCGGCCGCCAACTTGTGACGAATCCTCCATTCTCCCGCCTCTTGGGCTTTCTGCATGTTGGCTTCAATTTCGGCATCAATTTCCGCTTTAGGCTTCGATTCACCCGCCGGGGCCTTTATCGGGAATTTGTTGTAGTTGTCGACTGCCTGCTTCGCTGCCGTGACTGATGCGTCCGCAGCCTCTACCTTGTCGAACGCTTCGAGATCGACAGCCGCATCAGTCGAGATCAGTCGCAAATCTTTGATGGCCTGCTCGAGTCGCGAAATCTCAGCCTTGGTGTCGCCCAAAGTCCTGGCCAACGTAGCCGCCCTTTGGGCTTCCTCGGCGTACGTGGATGCGGAGTAGACTTGAACGAACGCCTCGAACTCCTCCGGCGTCGACGACACGGTCAGCGCCTTCCAGGCGCGTTCGGCATCGCGAGATGAAGGCGGTGGGGATTTCGCAACAATAGATGGCGGAGTAACGGTCGTTTTACTGGGTGTTGATCCGTTCTGACCGGTTCCCCCCCCGAATGAGTTGTCTCGCGTGATTAGGCTCCTGCCACTGGCTTCAGAGGCCGGTCGATTCTTGGCCTGCTGAAAGAGTTGATCTATCGCCTTATTGAACTCTGTAATCGTTGTCGTGGGAGCTGATTCTTTGGGTAAACAAACCGCGCTCTTCGGCGCCAGTGGGCAAAGGACGTATCTGTATGCGACTTCGTCAGGTTTAACGCCGTAGACGACCCAAATGAGTCCTACTGCGAAGAAACCGACAATCGCCCAAATCACATGAAATACGGCCTTCGTGGCTTCCGGCCACGTCTTCTTTACCACTGCCGGCAGTACGATATATCCGACAACCGTATATATGCTGAAAATAAAAAACTCCGAGAGGCGCACTGTTGGCTCCAGTGTGTGTCTTAATGCGATTGGGCCCAATAGAAGGTGCTGCGTCGGTAGTGATGCAGCCGCGCCGTGTCGATGATTGCCTCTCCCCTGATGCGTGCCCCCGGTCGACAGGTGAACAGACTGCCTCGCGGTGTCGTCAGCATACGCGATCTACCTTCGCGTCCGACCTCCTCACCAACCCCCGACAAACCCCATTCACAACCCTTCGTCGCTGTCTGTTCGTGCTCCGCCGTACAGTCCCCCCACCAATCGACCTGCGTGTTTTACTAATTGATACGTCGGCAGATGCTTGGCGACAAGGCGTTGACGTCCACCCGAGCTTCTGTCTCAGGCGCCGCCCCTTTCCCGCACGCACCCTCCCTCCCCTGCGTTCCCGGCCGATGAAGTCGACCAGCCGCTCGTCCATCGCGCGTTCGACCACGTCGCGACCCTAGGTGAGCCGCAAAAGCCAAGCGAGCGAATGGACTTAGATGAAGCGCACGTCCCAGTCGTTGTCTGTCCAGACGAAGGCTTAGGCGCGACTGCCGGATGCCGAGGCGAACAGAATGAGCACGCCCTCGTCGGCAGAGGCGGGGCGGGGCGGGGCGGAGAAGGGCACGACTATGCACGCGTTGCTTGTCGCCGATCATCCGGAAGAATTACGCGGCGTGGCGGTGGTCGTCGATGCGGGACCGGACCAGGCGCTCGGCCTTCCTGACGTCGCGGATGCCGTAAAGGACCTCCGCCTCTTCGACCTTGTCGCCGTCGCTGTCGCGACGACTGCCGAACACCACCTTCAGGGTGCCCGAGCCATTGCGGCGCTCGGTTCGCACAGTGTTGGTGATTGCGGAGGTCATGAACGATTTCACGATGAGCGTGCGGCCGACCATCATGGTCGCGAAGCGGCGGTCGCCCAGCACGTGAACCGTTTTGCGCGCATTCCGCCAAGCCATAAACGGCATGGCCATCATGCCGAAGCCGATCAGGACGAACGGCACCCCGAACAGCGGGAAGACGACGCTCATCATCGATTGGGCCGTGCTCGAGGGCGGCTTGCCCGAGAGCAGGCCGCCGAAGAGGGCGAACCCCGTCCAGGCGACCGAGAACGCCGTCCAGGGGATGGCGAAGAACCAGATGGGCAGCGTCGCGAGGAACGCGCGGCCTGCCCCAGGGCGGCCCAGCCAGACGATCCGCTCGCCCTCGAACTCCTTGACGACGGCGGCCCTGAGACGGTGCGGAAGGTCATTCAGATTGCTCATGCTGGCAGGTTATCGGCGGCGTGCTATGGAACTGCGAAAGCGGTGGCGCCGGCCGGCCGATTTCGACCGGTAGCGTTTACAAACCCTGAATTCCGGGAGCGAACCATGTCGAAAGAGCTGGTGCAGCAACAATTCGGCGCCAATGCCGCCGCCTACCTCACCTCGACTGTTCATGCCAAGGGCGCCAGCCTCGCGCGCCTCGTGGAACTGGTTCAGCCGCAAGGGTCGTGGGTGGCGCTCGACGTCGCCACCGGGGCCGGCCATACCGCAGCCGTGTTCGCCCCACACGTCGCCAAGGTGGTGGCCAGCGATCTGACACCGGAAATGCTCGAACAAGTGGCAAAGCTCGCGGCGGAGAAATCGATCGGCAACATGGAAACGGCGATCGCCGACGCCGAGGCGCTGCCGTTTCCCGATCAGTCGTTCGACCTCGTGACGTGCCGCATCGCGCCGCATCATTTCCCGGACATCGCGAAGTTTCTCGCCGAGGTGCGACGGGTGCTGAAGCCGGGCGGCACCTTCGCGCTGGTGGACAACGTGTCGCCCGACAGCGAGACGACGCCGGGGTTCACGGCGGCCGAACTCGAGGCTGCCGCCGACGGCTACAATGCCTTCGAGAAGCTCCGCGATCCGAGCCACGGGCGCGCCCTGCCAACCGCCGAGTGGCTCGACCTGATGGCGAAAGCCGGCCTCGAGCTGGCCCACAAGGAACATGCGCCCAAGGGCATGGATTTCCAGAGCTGGGTCAAGACCATGAACGTGCCGGCCGACGTCGTCCCGCGCCTCGCCGCGATGCTCGACGGCGCCAGCCCGGCGCTCGCCGCATTTCTCAAGCCAACCAACGCCGACGGCAAGCGCGGCTTCACACTCGACGAACTGATCGCCATCGCGCGGCGGGCCTGACCTCTTGAGCACCCCGACAGACCGGACCACCGCCGCCGCGCGCGGAGGCGACACGCCCCAAGGCGCGCCGCAAACACAGCTCGATCCGTTCGCGATCGGGCTCCTCCTCGTGATGTGCGCCTGCCTCGCCGTCGGTCAGGTGGCGATCAAGGTCGCGAACGACGGCATCTCGCCGCTGATGCAGGCGGGCCTCCGATCGGCCGGGGCGGCGTTGCTGCTCGGACTTTTCGCCCGGATGCGGGGCGTGACGCTGTTCTCGCGCGACGCGACGTTATGGCCGGCCATCGCCGTCAGCGTGCTGTTCGCCATCGAGTTCGCGCTGCTCTATCCGGGGCTCAAGCTGACGACCGCCGCGCACGGCGTGATCCTGCTCTATACGACGCCGTTCTTCGTCGCCGTCGGTGCGCATTTCCTGATCCCCGGTGACCGGCTGACACTGGTGAAGATCTGCGGGCTCGTCCTTGCGTTCGCGGGCGTCGCCACGGTCGTGCTCGGACGACAGGACGGCGGCGCCGGAGGTGGTGCCGGGCCGACGCTCGAAGGTGATCTCCTCTGCCTCGGCGCGGCGCTGGCCTGGGCCGGCCTGACGCTCGTCATTCGCACCACGTCGCTGAAGCGCGTACCGGCGGAGCGGGTGACGTTCGTCCAGCTTCTGCTTTCGGCACCCATGCTGGTCGGCCTGTCGATGCTGCTCGGCGAACCCGGGCTCAGCAATCCGACGCCGCTGCACTGGGGTGCGTTCGCCTTCACGGTGGTGTTCGTCGGGTTCTTCGTGTTCACGTCGACGAACTGGCTCTACACGCGGTATCCGGCCTCGCGCGTCATGGCGTTCCTGCTGCTGACGCCGGTGTTCGGGGTGATCGCGGCGCATCTGCTGCTCGGCGAAGACCTGCGGCCCTCGCTGATCGCGGGACTGGCGCTGGTTGTCGCGGGGCTGTGGCTCGTCAATCGCCCGGCTCCGGCCCGCTGACGAGGGCACTGGCAAGCGACTTGGCAGCGGACGCCTGAAGGGCGTACACGGTTTGCCATCCGGAATTCTCGCTCCGCCAACCTCCAGACCAGGTCCGCCATGTTCGATCCCGAGAGCCCGCCCGAGCTGCACGTCGCCAAGTGGTTGAACATCAGCGAGCCACTGACGCTGGCGCGACTCAAGGAGCGGGTCGTGGTGCTGGCCGCGTTCCAATCGATCTGTCCCGGCTCCGTGGAACATGCCATTCCGCAGCTCAAGAGGCTGAGCGCACGCTTTCAGCCGGAGCAGGTTGCGATCATCGGGCTGCATGCGTCGACCGGACCGGCCGACCAGCTCCCGGACGTCGCCGTAGAACGCTTCGTCGCGCAGTTCGCGTTGCCGTTCCCGGTCGGGATCGATGTGCCGGATGGTGACGGTCCGTCGAAGACGATGGCCACCTACCAGATGCAGGGCACGCCTTCGATCCTCGTGTTCGACCGCGCGGGACGCCTCCGGCGGCACTATTTCGGACGACCGGACGACATGACGCTGGCGGCCGAACTCATGGCGATGGCCATCGAGGACAAGGGATCACCGCGCAACGAAGCAGCGCTGATCGAGCGAAAGATCGCGGCGACGCTGAAGGGCGAAACGCATGATCATGACCATGGCCACGACCATGGGCATGACCATCACCACCATCACGAGCATGGGGACGGGTGCGGGTGCGACCACGAGCACTGACGGACCCGCCGCGGCCCGGGCAGGCGTTCAGTCGAGCGCTTCGAGACGCCGCGCGGCGGCCTCGATGCCGAGCCGACTCGCCGCTTCGTAGTGACGGCGCGCCATCGACGTCTCGGCGATGACGCCGGTCGCGCCGAGGGCGGCGAGGACGTTCGGATCGTATGTCTCGGCCAGCATGAAGCGCGCTTCGCCGCTCT
>JBGSJD010000247.1:0-4686 GCA_041742195.1 Hyphomicrobiaceae bacterium | reverse complement strand
CGCGCGATGCTCGCATGCCAGCGGTCGGCGAGGCGCTCACCGATGCTGAGCCCGGATACCGTCTCCAGCTGCTGCTCGGCGGCCGACAGCCAGCTCTCGCTGCGGCGGCGTGCCTTTCGCATTTCGGCGCGGATCGGGCGTGTCAGGGTCTCGTTCGCGATGCCGAGGCCCAACATGACGAGCATGCCGGTCAGCACAATGCCTGCGAGCAGCGGATGAATGAGATAGACGATGAAGAGAAAGGCAGGTGCAAACAATGCATCGAGCCAGGTGGACAGCGCCGAAGTCGAGACAAAGCCGCTCGCCGTGGCGAGGTCGTCCAGTGCCTTGCCGGGTCGGCGAGCCCGACGCCGATCAATGCTGCCGATAAACAATTGCCGGCCGAAATGCTCAACAATCCAGGTGCCCCAATGGCCGAGCATGGCTCGGCGCAAGAACTCGGCCAGCGACGCGGCGAGCATCGCGAACACGGTGATCGCGGTGAGCAGAAAGAGCGTATCGACGCTCCGGCTCGCGATGACGCGGTCGAGGAGCTGGAAAATGTAGAGAGGAAGGGTCAGCTTCAGGACATTGAGAAAGCACGTGAGAAGAAGGACGATCGCGATCCCGGTGCGCGACCGTCGCCAGGCCTCCCGAAGGGCGAGCGACCTTGGTCGCGTCGCCGTCCGGCGCGTCGGGCTGACGGGCGTCTCCGTTGCCGCCGGCGGGCGGCCACCGGTCGATGTGTCGGTGCTCCCCCGCATGCGCGCGGGCATGCGGAGGCTCGTGAGATCGATCCAGGACATAATGGCGTGTTTTCCAGGGCGCTGACGCGAGGGTCGCGGCGTCACGCCGCCTCGAGGCCGGCGGCCAGGAAGGCCGAAGCCCCGTAGGCGGCAGGCGCCAAGATGGAAGATGTGAGGCAGCCGGCCTGGATCTCTGCAAGCGTGACGACGGACATGCCCGTCGACCGGGCTGCCTCTCGCATGGCGAGTGGCGAGCGCGTCAGCTGTCCGCTGAGTGCCAGTACGCGGTAGTCCCACTCCTCGAGGATCCTGAGGCCGGCTTTCGCGCCGAGTGCGTCGTTGGCGGCGAACACGATGCCCACGGCCGCTTCGCGAATGGCGGCCGAGCGCAAGAGCGTGGCCGTCTCCTCGTGCTGGAGGCCATCTGCTACCTCGACGACGGCGACGTCGCAGCCCTGATCAGCCGCATGTGCGATGAGGCCGAGCACGGTCCGTTCGATCTGATCGACGGGCGCGAGATAGGTGCTGGGCAAGCCGGCATCCGTGAAATCGAGCACGGCGTGGGCACCCATGTCCGACATGAGCCAGAGGTCGCCACCCGCACCGGTTCCCGTCGACTTGATGCCTGCAACCTTGTGCCCTGCCTTGGCCAACGCGAAGACGAGGCCAGCGGCCGTCATGGTCTTTCCCGCGTTCATGGACGTGCCGGCAACGTAGACGACCTTGATCGGGCGGCGACGCGTATCGAGAGACACGGCGTAATTCGACAGATTGAGACGTTCGCCCGTCTCGCCGGCCAGAAGTCCAACCGGGGTGATGCGCGTCGGGCTGGCCATCGCCTCATGCTTGGCGATCTTGGTGGAGGTGACGCCGCCGGCAGCCACCAGGTGACACGAGTCGAGGTTTTCGCCGATCAGCGCCTCGAACTGGTCGGGTGCGTAGCGGTTGCCGTAGGCGACGATGATCTCGTCTCCGACGGAGAGTTGGGCGCGGCGCCCGCTCGGCAGCTCGATTTTTGCGTGACTGCCGATCTTCTCGACGACCGCGAGGACGAGGTCACCGATTCTCGGCGCCGCAGATCCGGCGACCAACGTCCGTGCGTCGTCCAACTTGACGCGCCGTGTCGTGAAACCGCGCTTCGCGGCCATGAGGCGCTCTCGGCTGACAGGTGTGACGTCGCTCGTGCGGATCAGGTCGAATGCCATCTTTTGAACTCCGATGCTGTGGATCTCCTGAGTACCGGCGACGCTCCGACCTCCGCTGCGTTGTGGCGGGCGTTGGTCCGGTGCGTCGACGGTCTGGCAAGAGAACGACCGTCCGCGCGGCCTATTCCGATCCAAAGACTCAGAATTTTTTTCGCTCTTGGGCGATGGTTGACGCAAATGCGTCATAGGTATCGCGACACGCGAACGGGGTTCGCGCGCCGCGATATGGCACGGCCTCGGGAGACCTATTTCCAGTGGCGCTCGAGCAACGCCTTCTCGTCGGCTGGCGCCAGCACAGGTTTGGCGCCGAGCATGTCGAGAAGGCCAGAGAGTGCATCGCTCTCTTTCACGCCGGATGGCTCGAATTGAGTTCCGGCCGGCGGCGCGACAGCAATGCGCACCGCCCCCTCCACGGTCCAACCGCCATTTCCGCTCCGGCAGGCCACTCCGGCCAGCTCGGGACGGGGCGGCGTGGTCGCACTCAGGACTTCGATCTCGCGACACGGGCGATCATTCTTGTCGCGGAACGTGGCGACGATCGAGATCCTGCCGGTCGTGGAGCCGGACGGCCGATGCTCGAGCGTATCGGCGAGCGGCGCGGATGGAGCGACGGCGCCGAGTGCCAATTCGACCGTTCCGGTGGAGTCGCGGTTGCCGCTCAGAAGGTAGCCGCCGCCCAAGCCGACGAGGAGGGCCAGCGATGCGGCGATCGGGAGACGGAGGCTCTCGCGCAGGCGTGTCGGCTTTCGCCACGCATGCAGGTCGACGACGTTGGCGCTGCCGGCAGATGGCATGGCGCCTCCGATCGCGTCCTGCGCCTTGGCAGTCCCGTTCAGGATGGCGTCGACCAGGGCCTTGGGAGGCGCCTCGTCGATTGGCTGTAAATAGGCTTCGCGGGCAAGTGCGGCCGTCCGGCGGAAGCTGGCGACAAGGTCCCGCGCCTCGGCGTCCGTCTCGAGGTATGCATCCATTCGAGCCTGTGACGCGGCATCGAGGACACCGTCGGCATAGCCCATGAGTTCTTCGTCTGTCGGCCGCGTCATTGCTGTGTCGTCTCGGGTTTGAGGGCGGAGGCGCGCTGCTTTGCCCCGATCATCGCGAGTATTCCTGACAGCGCGTCGTGGGCATCCGCCTCCGAGCGGACATAATACTGGCGACGGGAGCCGTTGCGATCGACGGCTGGAGCGACCGCCCCCACCACGGTCCATTGCTCCACGCCCGCGCGGCAGGCCAGGAGAACGAATGCCGGCGGAGTATCGGGCGATGGCCCGCGGGCATCGATTTCCTTGCAGGTGTTGCCCCACTTGTCGGTCAAGGTCGCGACGAGGCTGAAGCGACGGTCTCGACGATGGCTCGCGTCGGCCGACAGATCATCGAGCACGCGGGCCAGTTCGCTCTGCCGCGGCACGGGGCCGACGGCCACCTGTGCTGGCTTGCCATCGGCGGGCGCGGCATCGTGCCCTGCGGGGATCAGTTGCCAGACGGCGCTCGCGAGCACCGCCAGAATTGCCAGCGAACCGAGGGCGGCGAGGCCACCTGTGCCATAGCTCCCGGCCAGCCAGACGGGCCAGCCGTGCACCGTGCGGGAGCAGTGAGGTCTGGCGCTGATCAAGGCGACGAGCCGGCCCGGTGGCTCTGACCAGGCGGGCGCGTCGAAGGCATGCCGGGCGAGGGCCGTCGTCGATCGGTACACCGTGATCAAGCGGCGCGCCTGCGGATCGCGGGCGATCTCGGTCTCGACCAGGCGTCGATCAGCTTCGGACAGGGCGCCGTCGGCGTAGGCCATCAGGATCTCGTCATCCAGGCGTCGCATCTCAGGCCCTCGACTCCCTTGCTGGCGCTGCCCTCGGCCGCTCCAGCGCTTCGCCCAGTCTTTTTCGTGCCCGGGACAGTCGGCTCATGATGGTGCCGATCGGGACTTCGAGGACCTCTGCAGCGTCCTTGTAGGACATGCCATCGACGGTCACGAGCGCGAGGACCAGCCGTTGATCTTCCGGCAGAAGGGCAATCTCCGCGCGCACGATGTCCAGGGCCGCGCGGGCCTCCGTCTGTTCGTGGATGCGGGCATCGAAGGGCACGGCCGCCATCATCTCGGGATCGTTAACGGTGCCGCGCCGGCGGGTCGCACGAAGACGATCGATCCAGGTTGTCTGCATGATGCGGAACATCCAGCTGTCGAGGCGAGATCCCCTTTCGTATTGGTCCAGACGCAAGAGGGCCCGCTCGCAGGCGCCCTGCACGAGGTCGTCAGCCTCGTCCATGGAGCCGGTCAGCGAGTACCCGAACCGCCGCAGGCGCGGGAGCAACGCGATCATCTCTTGGCGAACGTCTTCATCCATGAGCTAGGTCCAGGCTGCGACTACATGCTGAAACGTGCGGCGGCATGTTTCATTCCATGGTCTTGCGGGAAGTGCAATTTCCGCCCGATGGAATAGAGGTTCATCAACGGCGTTGTCGTTCAGAGAAAGTCGGCGCGCGGGCCAATCCAAAGCTGGGGCCGGCGCGTTTCAGGTGTGGCCCAATCGGGAGGCGACGTCGTGGTCAGGCTGATTCTACGCGTTATGGGTATTTCCGTTCTCTCTGTGTTCCTCCTGGCCATCGGTCCGAACGACGCCTTGCGCCTCGCCGCGCCAGCCTGGGCCGACGATGGGGATGGCGACGGTGGGGACGGAGGAGGTGGTGGCGCTGGTGGGGGAAGCGGAGCCGGCGCCGGGTCGAGTGGCGACGGCGGCTTCGACGCCTGGAGCCCTGGGGGG
>JBGSJD010000246.1:0-4614 GCA_041742195.1 Hyphomicrobiaceae bacterium | reverse complement strand
GAGCAGGCCGGCGCCGATCAACGCGCCTTCGAGGCCGAAAAAGGCGACCATGGCGAGCAATGCCGCAGGCGCGACGGCGCCGCCGAAGAAGCCGGCGAAGGTATGGAACGAGAAGGCGCGTCCCATGCGCTTCTCGTCGATGCCAGCCGCCAGCAGTGAATAGTCGGCCGGATGATAGACCGAGTTGGCGAGACCTGCGACGCCGGCGCACACCAGCAGCCACGGGTAGCTCAGCGTCAGGCCCATGGCGATGAACGCCGCGCCGCCGAGGCACAGGCCGGAGATCAGGATGCGGCGCGCGCCGAAGCGGTCGACGAGCACGCCGACGGGTGCTTGCGTGAGCCCCGAGACCACCGCAAAGACGGTCAGCGCCAAGCCGAGTTCAATGAAGCTGACACCCAGCCGATCCTTCAGGAAGGGAAACAGCGGCGGCAGCACGAGAATATGGAAGTGGCTGACCCAGTGCGCCGTGGCAACCGCGGACAGGGTTCTCCACTCGCGGCTCTTGCCGTCGGCTTCCGGTGAGGCGGCTACTTCGGCGACCATGGCGAGGCTCGTCTCCACTGATCCACCGTCCGGGGTGGCCCGGCACTATTGCCCCGACCGATTACCGCCGCAACGGGTGAGTTCCCGAAGGATAATCCGAGATTCGCCCGTCAGCCTTCGCGAGCGTGCACTTCGAGCATGATGCAGCCGCCGCGCGAGGCAAAGGGGCCATGGGCGACCCGAGACGGGCGGATGGCGAACGTCGGCGCCGCGAACGTCTCGCCGCCACTTCCGTCCGGGTTCGAGCCCACCACCAGATCGCCCGTGAAGATCAACACCATCTCTGCCGTGTCATGGATCACCGGCTCGGTCGTGTGCGAGCCGGCATCGAACTTCACGAGGCGGGCGCGGATGCCGTTCGACTCGATGCTGCCGGCCAATTCGCGATACCAGATGCCCGGCGGATAGCCCGCCACGGGCAGCCAGTCGCCGTCGAGATCGAGGCGCATGAATTCGGCATGAGGAAACATGGCGGGCCGTTCTCGTCAGGAGGCGAAGGGCTTGGCCGTCTCTGCCAGGTATTGCATCGCGCTTCCGACGCCGCCCTTGGTGTGCGGCACCTTGGCGATCTCGAGGCCCATTTCGACGCCTGCGAGGGCGCCGAGGATGGTCAGGTCGTTGGTGTCGCCCAGATGGCCGATGCGGAACACCCGGCCTGCGACCTTCGACAGGCCGGTTCCGAGCGAGAGGTCGAAGTGGTCGAGGACGATCTTGCGGAAATTGTCGGCATTGACGCCATCGGGCACGCGGACCGCGGTCAGGACGGGCGAATAGTCACGGGCGACCGCACACTGGTTCTCGAGGCCCCAGGCGGCAACGGCCCGGCGCGTCGCTTCGGCGTGGCGCTTGTGGCGGGCGAAGACGTTCTCGAGGCCCTCCTCGTGCAGCATGTCGATGCCGGCGGTGAGCGCATAGAGCAGGTTGGTCGCGGGCGTATAGGGGAAATAGCCGGTCTTGTTGATGGCCTGCATATCCTCCCAGCTCCAGTAGCTGCGCGGCAGCTTCGCCGACTTCGAGACCGCGAGGGCCTTGTCCGAGACGGCGTTGAACGATAGGCCGGGCGGCAGCATCAGGCCCTTCTGCGAGCCGCCGATCGACACGTCGACGCCCCACTCGTCGTGGCGGTAGTCCATCGAGCCGAGCGACGAGATCGTGTCGACCATCAGCAGGGCCGGGTGGCCGGCTGCGTCCATGGCCTTCCTGATGTCGGCGATGTGCGTCACCGAGCCGGTCGCGGTCTCGTTGTGGACCACGCAGACGGCCTTGATCTTTCGATCCGTATCGGCGCGCAGGCGGGCCTCGATGCGGGCCGGGTCGGCGCCGGAGCGCCAGTCGCCCTCGATGAACTCGGGGACCAGCCCGATCTTCACGGCCATCGTCTTCCAGAGCGCGGCGAAGTGGCCGGTCTCATACATGAGGACCGTATCGCCCGCCGCGAGGGTGTTGACCAGTGCCGCTTCCCAGGCGCCCGTTCCGGACGAGGGGTAGATGAAAACCGGATTGGAGGTCTTGAAGATCGTCTTGATGCCGGCCAGCACCTTCAGGCCCAAGCGGCCGAATTCCGGCCCGCGATGGTCCAGGACCGGCATGTCCATGGCACGCAAGATCCGATCGGGGACAGGCGACGGACCCGGGATCTGCAGGAAATGGCGGCCTGAGCGGCGCGGCTCGTTGGACATCAGGTTGGTTTCCTCGAACGCTTGGAGGCTTGCGGTGCAGCCGCAGCTTGTGCCAGCGATAGGTTCCTCAGCCAATCTCCGTCAAGCCCTTCCTCCCGAAAGCCCGGACATGAACGCCACCGTTCCGCCCCATCACGATCTTGCGCGACGCCTGAGGCGGGACATCGAAGGCGAAGTGCTGTTCGACCGGTCGAGCCGCGGGCGCTATTCGACGGACGCCTCGATCTACCAGATCGAGCCGGTCGGGGTCGTGGTGCCGAAGACGCTCGCGGACGTCGAGGCGGCGGCGGCGGCGGCGCGGGAGGCCGGTGTGCCGCTTTTGCCACGAGGTGGCGGGACGTCGCAGTCGGGCCAGACCGTCGGGCGGGCGCTGGTCATCGACTACACCAAACACGTCAATCGCCTCATCGAGACCGATACGGAGGCGGCCACCTGCCTCGTCGAGCCGGGCATCGTCCTCGACGAATTGAACCGGCAGCTCAAATCGACCGGGCTCTGGTTTCCCGTCGACGTATCGACGTCGAGCCGCGCCACCATCGGCGGCATGACCGGGAACAACAGCTGCGGTACACGCTCCATCCGCTACGGCATCATGCGCGACAACGTGGTCGCCATCGATGCGCTGCTCGCCGATGGGAGCAAGGCCCATTTCGGAGAGGTTCCCGCCGACTTCGCGACGCTCAACCAGCCGGAGCCCGCGCGGGACCTGTTTCGCGATCTGATGCATCTCGGAAAGCGCGAGGCGGAGCATATCGCGCAGGCGTTTCCCGGCGTGTCGCGGCGCGTCGGAGGGTATCTCATCGACGCGCTTCTAAGTGCGTCTTCGGATGCCCACTTCGCATCCGGCGCGATGTTGGGTGCGCCTTCTGATGCCCACTCCGCTTCCGGCGCGATGCTGGGTGCGCCTCCGGATGCCCACTCCGCTTCCGGAGCGCGTGCCGGGCTCAATCTGGCGACCATCCTGTGCGGCTCCGAGGGTACGCTCGCGCTTTCCGAACGCATTCGCCTCAAGCTGTCGCCACAGCCCAGGACCAAGGCGCTCGGCATCTGCCATTTCGCGACCTTCCGGAAGGCGATGGAATCCGCCCAGCATATCGTGAAGCTCGGGCCGGTGGCGGTGGAGCTCGTCGATCGGACGCTGATCGAGCTCGCGCGCGACATCGCCATGTTCCGGCCGGTCATGGAAGCGCACGTCCGCGGCAAGCCCGATGCGCTGCTGCTCGTCGAGTTCGCGGAGGATGATCAGGCCGAGAACCTGCGGCGTCTCGAGCGGCTCGACGAACTGATGGGCGATCTCGGTCACCCGCGCTCCGTCGTCAGAATCGCGGATGCGGCCGAGCAGAAGGCCGTGTGGGAGGTCAGGGCCGCGGGCCTCAACATCATGATGAGCATGAAGAGCGACGGGAAACCCGTCTCCTTCATCGAGGACTGCGCCGTTCCGCTCGAGCATCTCGCCGACTACACCGAGCGGCTGACGGCCGTGTTCGACAAGCACGGGACCAGCGGCACCTGGTATGCGCACGCCTCCGTCGGATGCCTGCACGTGCGCCCGGTGCTCAATCTCAAGCTCGACCAGGACGTGAAGAAGATGCGTGCGATCGCCGAGGAGGCTTTCGCGATGGTCAAGGAGTACAAGGGCGCGCATTCCGGCGAACACGGCGACGGGCTGGTGCGGTCGGAGTTCCACGAGACCATGTACGGGCGGCGGACGGTCGAGATCTTCGAGGCCGTGAAGGATCGCTTCGATCCGGCGGGCGTGCTCAATCCCGGAAAGATCGTCCGGCCGCCGTCGATGTCGGACCGGTCGCTGTTTCGCTACAAGCCCGACTATCGCGTCGAGGACTTCCCGACCGCGCTCGACTGGTCGCAATGGACCGGTTCCGCCGGCGGTTTCCAGGGCGCGGTCGAGATGTGCAACAACAACGGCGAGTGCCGGAAACTCGCCGGGGGCGCCATGTGCCCGAGCTACCGCGTCACGCGGAACGAGCGAGACGTGACGCGCGGGCGGGCGAATACGCTTCGGCTGGCGATCTCGGGGCAGCTCGGGCCCGGCGCGCTGTCCTCGGACGAGATGCTCGAGGCGATGAAGCTCTGCGTGTCGTGCAAGGCGTGCCGCCGCGAGTGCCCGACCGGCGTCGACATGGCCAAGATGAAGATCGAGGTGCTCGCCGCTCGCAACGCGCGCTTCCACGGCTGGCTGCCGTTGCGCGAGCGGCTGGTTGCCTATCTGCCCCGCTATCGGCGCGTCGCGTCGTTATTGGCGCCGCTCCTCAACCTGCGGAACGGCAGTCCCATGCTGGCCGGATGGATGGAGCAGCTCGCGGGCATCTCGGCGAAGCGCAGCCTGCCGCGCTGGCGCTGGCGGACATTCCGCGCCGAGCCCGGCGTG
>JBGSJD010000245.1:0-2143 GCA_041742195.1 Hyphomicrobiaceae bacterium | reverse complement strand
CGGTCTGTGGGATCTGGCCACGCCGGCCACAGCGATGGCCGCGACGCTGGTGCTGCAGGGGATCGGTCTCGGGCTCTTCCAGGTCGCCTATGCGGACCGGGTGCTCGTGACGCTGCCGCAAGCGGACCGGGGTGTGGCAGGGAGCCTGACGCTCGTCACGCGGACGATCGTCATCGTCGGGGCGGCGGCGGGGCTCTCGGCGCTCTCGCGACACCTCGTCGAGGCCGCACTTCCGACGCATGGGGCCGAGGCCGTGCTGGTCGGGTTCCAGTCGACGTTCCTGATGGTCGGCGCGGGGCTCGCGAGCGGGCTCGTCGCCGTCGTCATCGGGATGCTTCTGCGTCGGATCGGGCGCACACGGACGCCCTAAGCTGTGGACAGGGCGGCCATGCCGGGCGCTTCGACGTCAGGCAGGGTTGTGCCCGACGCTGTGCCCGCGATAGTGCATGGACCGTGGCGGCGGGGCCGCAGTTTGGTCAAAAAGACCGTCCATTAGCTCCGCGTTGGGGATGGGCGAATAGCGAAGCGGCACTCATGGACGGGCAGGCGTGGCGGCCTGTTGCCCATGATACGTGTCGCCGCGTGGCGCGCCGCAGTCAGGCGACGGGAGCACCATGAATCCGACCGATATCGTACAGCAGACGATGGCCGCGGGCGGTGGCGGCCACTCGTTCGTCGAACTGTTCATGCAGGCCCACATCGTCGTCAAGATCGTGATGGTGGGGCTCGTGCTGGCGTCGGTGTGGTCCTGGGCGATCATCTTCAGCAAGGTGTTCGCATTCCGGAGCGCGCGGCGCGAGGCGGACCGCTTCGAGCAACTGTTCTGGTCGGGCCAATCGCTCGAGGAACTCTACACGACCCTGTCGCGGGACCGCACGTTCTCGATGTCGGCGCTGTTCGTCGCCGCCATGCGGGAATGGAAACGGTCGGTCGAAGGCAACATCCGGGCGCTGGGCGGCATTCAGCTGCGCGTCGAGAAGGTGATGGACGTCACCATCAGCCGCGAGATGGAGCGGCTCGAGCGGAGCCTCCTGTTTCTCGCCACCGTCGGCTCGACGGCGCCGTTCGTCGGCCTGTTCGGCACGGTCTGGGGCATCATGACGAGCTTCCAGGCGATCGCCGTTTCGAAGAACACCAGCCTCGCCGTCGTGGCGCCGGGCATCGCGGAAGCGCTGTTCGCCACCGCGCTCGGCCTCCTTGCGGCCATTCCGGCCGTCATCGCCTACAATAAGTTCTCGGCCGATTCGGCCCGGCTCGCGCAGCGCCTCGAAGCGTTCGCCGACGAGTTCGCCGCCATCGTCTCGCGCCAGATCGACGTCAGATCGTAAGCGCTCCGGCAGCCGGAGCGAGGGAGCAGACCGAATGGGCGCAAGTCTCGGAGGCGGTGGAGGCGGACACAGCGGCCGCAGGGGCCGGCGGCGCCGTCATCAGCCGATGAGCGAGATCAACGTGACGCCGTTCGTCGACGTGATGCTCGTGCTGCTTATCATCTTCATGGTCGCCGCGCCGCTGCTCACCGGTGGCGTGCAGGTCGAGCTGCCGCAAGCCAAGGGCCGTCAGCTCGAAGCCAACAAGGAGCCGGTCGTAGTGTCGGTCACGAAGGGCGGGGAGGTGTTCCTCGGCCAGGAGGACAAGACGCCGATCTCGCTCGACGAGTTGCCGGCTAAGCTCGCTGCCATCGCGCAGGGGCGGGGCGGCAATGAAGAACCGGTGTTCGTCAGGGGCGACAAGGCCGTCGAGTATGGCCACGTCGCGCGTGTGATGGCTCGCCTCAAGGAGGCGGGCTTCCGGAAGATCTCGCTTGTGACCGAGATGGAGAACGGAGGGTAGCACCATGTCCGTGGCGCTCCTCGTATCGATCATGCTGCATGCGTCGCTGATCGGGTTCGCGCTCGTCTCTGTTGCGGGTACGCCTCCGCGCGAGCCCAAGACGCCGTCCGTGGAGCCGATCTTCGCCGATGTCATCTCGGCGTCCGAACTCAACCGGATGCGAAAGGGCGTCCGGGAGGCCAAGCTCGACGCGGCCATGCAGAAGGACGTGCCGAAGCCCGACGAGGCGGTGAAGGAGACGCCGAAGCCGCGTCCGACGCCGCCTCCGCCCCCGGCTGCCGCGGCAGAGCCCCCGCCTCCGCCGCCCGAGCCG
>JBGSJD010000244.1:0-11871 GCA_041742195.1 Hyphomicrobiaceae bacterium | reverse complement strand
CGGCTGCCGTGGCCGGGAGCTTCGGCGTCATGCCGAGGCCGCGACGCTGGTTGTCCTCGTCGGCCTTGCCACGCTCGATCGCCTGCTGGGCCAGTTCCTTGCCTGTCAGGGGTTCGTCGGTTGCCGCCGCCGGGCGCGGCGCGGCCTTTCCGCCAAGGTTCGCGACGGGCTGTTTCGCCTTCTCACCGCGGGCTTCTGCGACCCATTCCGGATGCGGGTCCGGAGCGTCGCAGAACGAGTCGTGGAAGCGACCGGCGATGGACCGCAGGATCGACACGTAAGTCGAGCCCGGCGCCCATTTCGTCGCCAGATGGGCGAACGTCACCGTGCCCTTGGCGCGCTGCTGCATGGATTTCAGGATGCCCCACTCCTGCACCTTGCGTGTCCGGTCGGCGACGGGATCAGCAACGGTTTCGCCGGCATAGACGAGCACATGCTGGAGGTGGGCCAGAACGCCGGTCGCGACATCGGGGAAGCTTTCGCCCGGTGCGCCCCGGCCCGTGGCGCCAAGGCCGGCGAAGTTGTTCTGTTTGGGGTCGACATCGCCGCGGCGGCCCTTGTCGCCCCGAAACGACAGATTGCCCGTCTCGAGCAGCATCTGGAAGAATGTGTAGTCCCAGCGGAGCCCCAGAGCCTCGCCGTGTCGCATGTACTCGACCGCGATGCGATCGAACCGCTTGTCCAGCCGTTCGTTGCGCGACTGCAGGAAGGCGGTCAGGCGGCCCGGCGTCACGCAGGCGGGGACGGCGTTGGTTTTCGATGCCTTGACCGGCGGCATGTCGGCCGCATGGGCGATGCCGTTCAGCGGCACGAGCGTCAGCGCAGCCAAAAGGCCGGGCGCGCAAAATCGTCTCATGGTCGAACCCTCAACGTACCGGCGAACGAGCTGCCGAGGATCGCGTGCAAGTCGCGGCTCATGGTTAACTAGACGGCCATGGTAAACAGCGACTTAATCCCCCGGTTCGCACGCATTGTTGATCGCCCAGATTTGGGGCGCCAATGGGAGCGGAATGGGGCGGATTTGCGGGCATTGACCGATCGTCGGCCGGTGCGACGCGGTGGCCGCTCAGTCGCCGGGCCGGCGCCGCGCGATCGTAATGCCGACGGCGCGACAGCCGGGGACGATGTCGGGCTTTTCGATCGTCACCTCGGTCCATCGCACCCGGGTGTCCGCGAGGCAGCCTTCGGCGATGCGTTCGGCCAGCGTTTCGATCAGTTGATAGTGACGCCGCAAGACGAGGTCGCGGATCGAAGTCACGATATGACCGTAGTCGAGCACGTCCTCGAGGCGGTCGGAGCGGCCGTCGTAGTCGTCGGCGACTTCGAGTTCGACCGAGACGAAGATGCGCTGTTCATAGCGTTTCTCCACCTCGAATATGCCGACACTCGCCATCACCTCGAGGCGGCGCACGAAAACGCGGCGCAGGCGGTCGCCGGGGCCAGGGCCGGTCGGGCTCGAATGGGAGGGGCGTTCCATTGGTCTGCTGCGATGCCGTGGTTCGAATGCCAGCGAAATGCGGGTGGTGTGGTCCTGTCTTCAGATGACGTTGGCCGGTGGATCGGCGCCGACCTCGCGCCATCGGCGTGACTTGCGCGTCAATGCGGCTCAGCCCGCGACAGATGCTGCCCGGCGTCCAGCGCGATCATCTGGCCGGTCAGGGACGGGGCGTCAAGGATGTAACGGACGGTGGCGGCAATCTCCTCGGGCGGGGTCGCGCGCCGCAGCAGGGTGCTTTCCACTTCAGCCGCGAACGACTCGGCCGTCTGGTAGATGCTCGGCAGAACCGGTCCCGGGCCAATCCCGTTCACTCGGATACGCGGCGCCAGGGCCTGCGCGAGCATGCGCGTTGCGGCATAAAGCCCGGATTTGGCGATCCCGTAGGAGAGGAAGCGCGGCGTCGGAGCGAGCACCCGCTGGTCGATGAGATTGACGATGCAGCCGGTCCGATCGGCCGGGAGGGCCGCGGCGAAGGCTTGCGCCAGCAACACAGGCGCGCGCAGGTTCACGGCGAACTGGCGGTCCCAGACGGCGGGATCGACGGTCGTGATATCGTCCTCGAGGAAGACAGATGCGTTGTTCACGAGGCATGTGACGGGGCCGAGGGCTGCAACGGCCTTGCGCATGACCTCGGCGCCGGCGCCCGGGTCGGAGAGATCGGCGCGGAGTGCGACCGCTCGACCGCCCTGCGCCGTAATGGTCTGGCAAACCGCGTCTGCCTCGGTCGCCCCGCTCGCATAGTGCACGGCGACCGACCAGCCATGGCGGGCAAGGTCGAGGGCGATGGCTTTCCCGATCCGCTTCGATGCGCCGGTGACCACCGCGCAGCCCTTCGATCCCACCGATAGTTGCGACATGCGGTCCCCATTTCTAAACGGTGCGCGGCGTCTCTTCATAACCCGTTAAGGGAGTTTAAGCGTTGGTTAAGTGAGCTGCCGGAACTTCGTGCAGCGCCATCAGGTCCCGGACAAACGAGACCGGCGAATTGCCTTTTTTTCAGGCTGCAGGTGACATTTCTTCGGTCATTAAAATCAACGCGTTACTTGGCTGCCACAGCGGTGTCTCAAACCCGCCGCTGCCCAATAGTCGGACTTGAGCCCACCGGCCTCCATGCCTGATTGTGACAGCCAAGGCGGTGCGACTCGGACCGCAAAAGCACTCGGGGGTCATGAGCATGACGGATGGTGGGAGAGCAATGATGAGCGGTTGGGTTCAGTCAGGTTGGAAGGCCGGCATGGCGGCGCTAGTGGTGGGCGGCATGAGCCTTCCGGCGGTCGCAGGCGGAAGCCTCAAGGATGCTCCGATGGAGGAGCCCAAGCGCGAGTGGCAGATTTCCGCCAACGCGTCCGTCATGAGCGAGTACGTGTTCCGCGGCTTCTCGCAGTCGGCCGAGAAACCGTCCGTGTCGGTCGGTGTCGACCTCACATACAAGTGGTTCTACGTCGGTGCCTGGGGCGCACTGATCGATTTCGGCAACGATGGCAATTTCCCGCAGTTCGATGTGGCGCACACCGAGATCGACTATTACGCCGGCATCAAGCCGGTCCTCGGACCGGTCACGTTCGACATCGGCGTGATCTACTACACGTATCCGCGGGCCCGCGATGGTGCCCAGTTCGCCAACCGTGAACTCGACTACGTCGAAGTCAAGTTCGGCGCCAGCGGCGAGCCCTGGAAGGACGCGACCCTCGGCGGTGTCGTCTACTACTCGCCCGAGTACACGAACGACACCGGCGCGGTGTGGACCTTCGAGGGCACGCTGGCGCAGAACCTGCCGAAGATCGGCCAGATCGTGCCGTCCATCAGCGGTACGCTCGGCTATCAGGTTGGCGACGACGCGCGGTACATCGCTCTGATCGGCAATGGCGCCGACGATTACATGTACTGGAACCTCGGCCTCGGACTCGGCTTCGGCGACCGCTTCTCGCTGGACTTCCGCTACTGGGATACGAACGTGTCCGACACCGGCGGCTTCTGCACGGGGCAGGTCTTCCAGTGCGACGAGCGCTTTGTCGCCACGGCGAAGATCACGTACTGACGGATTGCGATCCCGGCAACAGGCTGCGATCAGACGAGCCAGCGAGGGCAACCTCGCTGGCTTTTTTGTTTGTTCGCGACCCTTACCCAAGATTTCACACCTCAGGCGCGACAGGTCGTCAAACAGCAAAAGCCCCGTCATCTTGTAAGATGCGGGGGGCCATGCACTGCAATCGTTCGATGGTCTTCGAGTGAATGGTGCGGTCGAGAGGACTCGAACCTCCACGCCTTGCGGCGCTAACCCCTCAAGCTAGTGCGTCTACCAATTCCGCCACGACCGCATCGTTGGGAAGGCGCACTCGATAGCATTGCGAAGGCCAGCTCACAAGCAAGTTCTCTGGGCATGAGGGGAAAAGCTGCGGTGTGTCGCTCATTCCCTGCCCCGGTCGCCAGCGATAGGCCGCCGTCAAGGCAGAGCCTCTCCCACGAACGGCTTGAAGTGCCGCCTGACGGTCTCCTCGGGGAGGTCCTTGGTGATGAACACGATCCGCGATTGGCGGCGGTCTCCCTTCCAGCTTTTCAGGGTATCCGGGGGATAGAAGATGTGCTGGACGCCGTGCACGACGAACGGCCGGGGCTGATCCTTGACGTTCAGGATGCCCTTCACGCGGAGCAGTTTCGGGCCATAGAGCTGGGCCAGCAGGCTCAAGGCATTCGACATCTGGGGACCATCTAGCGGTTCGGCGAAGCTCAGACAGAACGACCCGATGCCATGCAGATGGCCGTGATGGTGGTCCGGATGCGCGCAGTCGTCGCCACACTCGCCTTCATGCTGGTGAGCGGCGCCGCCGTGCGCCTCCTCGTGATGGTGATGGCCGGCATGGTGATGATCATGGTCATGGGTGCAGCCGGGGCCGCACGCATGGTCTTCGGTTGCGGGATGATCGTGACCGGCGGCGGCGCCAAAACGTTCCGCCGCCAGCCAATGCTCGGGATCGGTGCCGACGAGAGCCGGTTCGTGAGCGCCGAGGCCGATCAGCTCGCTGGCCGGCACGTCACCGAGAACCGCCTTGCGAATGGGGGCTGAGCGGTTGAGGGCCCTGATCCGTCCTTCCAGACGGGCAATGGTGGCGGGTTCCGCAAGATCGACCTTCGTCAGCACGATGCGGTCGGCGACGGCGATCTGTTTTGCGGGCTCGAACTGCTGGTCAAGTTCGGTGAGGCCGTGCTGGGCGTCGACCGTCGTCACCACGCCGTCGAGCTGGTAGATGCGGAAGAGCCGCTCCTCGGTCATCAGGGTGTGCACGATGGGGGCCGGATCGGCGAGGCCGGTCGTTTCGAGCACGACACGCGATATCTTCGGGATATCGCCCCAGAGCGAGCGCGTGTGCATCCGCTCCAGACTTTCGATCAGGTCGCCGCGGACCTCGCAGCAGACGCAGCCCGACGGCAGAAGGACGGCGTCGTCGTCGAGCTTCTCGACCAGGGCGTCGTCGATGCCGACCTCGCCGAACTCGTTGATGATCACGCCTGTCCCCGCCATCTGCGGGTCGGACAGGAGCCGTTTCAACAGCGTCGTCTTTCCGGACCCGAGGAAGCCGGTCAGGATGGTCAGCGGTATCGTGTCTGTCATGGCGGTTGCGTCTTGCCTCGACTTCGTCAGGTCGATATCTCAGGCGAAGTCTACCGCGTGGCTTGTGCCGCGGGCAGGAAATTCGTGCCTACGAAAGTGTCGCGCATGACGATCGACGGTCGGGATGGCGAGCACAGCGAAAGTGCCTTGCGGCGGTCGGTGCTCGATGCCGCACTCGCGATGAGCCGGCGCGGACTGTCGCCGGGCCGATCGGGCAACATCTCGTCGCGGTTCGCCGATGGCATGCTGATCACGCCGTCCGGAATGGCCTATGAGGGGCTCGAACCCGGCGACATCGTGTTCGTCGGGCGCGACGGTGGCCGCAGGCCCGGTGAACGGAAACCTTCGAGCGAGTGGCGTTTCCATCTCGATGTCTACGGCGCGCGGGCCAATGTCAGCGGCATCGTCCATACGCATTCGATGCACGCCACGGTGCTCGCCTGCGCGCATATCGCAATTCCTGCATTCCACTACATGGTGGCCATCGCCGGGGGCAAAGACATCCCTGTCGTGCCCTATGCGACGTTTGGGACAGCCGAGCTGTCGCGGCATGTCGTCAAAGGGTTGAGCAAAGGCAACGCCTGTCTCATGGCCAACCACGGCCAGATTGCCGTCGCGGCCACCTGCGAGCAGGCGCTGGAACTCGCGGCAGAGGTGGAGGTGCTGGCCGAGCAGTACTGGAAGTTGCTCGCGGTGGCCCAACCCAAACTTCTGCCCGACGACGAGATGAAGCGTATCCTGGCTCACTTCAAAGGCTATGGCCAGAATGCCCAGCCGGAGCGTGGCCCAAACGCCTCGGCCAATGGCGGGCGGCGCGTGCCGCCCGCCAAGGCCGGTTCCACGTGATCGTCGGTCAGCGCGTCGGGATCGGCTTGTCGCCGCGATAGTCGTAGAAGCCGCGCTGGGTCTTGCGACCCAGCCAGCCGGCCTCGACGTACTTCACGAGGAGCGGACACGGGCGATATTTCGAATCCGCGAGGCCTTCGTAGAGCACCTGCATCACCGACAGGCAGGTATCCAGGCCGATAAAATCGGCCAGTTCCAGCGGTCCCATCGGGTGATTGGCGCCGAGGCGCATGGCCTTGTCGATAGCCTCGACCGATCCCACGCCCTCGTAGAGCGTGTAGATGGCCTCGTTGATCATCGGGAGAAGGATGCGGTTGACGATGAAGGCGGGGAAGTCCTCGCTCACCGCGGTCTGCTTGCCGAGGCTCTCGACGAACTTGCGCGACGTGACGAAGGTATCGTCCTCGGTCGCGATGCCGCGGATGAGCTCGACGAGCTGCATCACCGGCACCGGGTTCATGAAGTGGATGCCGATGAACCGCTCCGGCGAGACGGTGGTCGAGGCGAGGCGCGTGATGGAGATCGACGAGGTGTTGGAAGCGAGGATCGCGTCGGGCCGCGTCTTGCCCTTCAAATCCATGAAGATCTTGCGCTTGATGGTCTCGTCTTCGGTAGCCGCCTCGATGACGATGTCGCAGTCACCCAGATCTTCCAGGGCAGGTGCGTAGCGGATGCGGCCGACCGCGCCGGTCATGTCCGCTTCGGTGATCAGGCCCCGGCTGACCTGGCGCACCATGTTGCGCTTGATGCTGTCCAGTGCCTTCTCGACGGCGTCCTTCTTGAGGTCGTTGAGAAGGACATTGTAGCCGGCAAGTGCACAGACGTGTGCGATGCCGTTTCCCATCTGGCCGGCGCCGATGACGCCGACCTTGCTGATGATTCCCGGCGGTGCAGCGCCCGTCGCGTTCTTTGTCTTCACGATTGCATCCATTATCGTTCTCGCGAGCGCTCGCCGCTTTGCCTCGAGGTTATTTTCCGGCCTTGTCGAGTTCAGCGCCCAATTCCGGCAGAGCCGTGAAGAGATCGGCGACAAGGCCGTAGTCGGCCACCTGGAAGATCGGAGCCTCGGCGTCCTTGTTGATGGCGACGATGATCTTCGAGTCCTTCATACCGGCCAGATGCTGAATGGCACCTGAGATGCCAACAGCAATGTAGAGTTCCGGAGCCACCACCTTGCCGGTCTGACCGACCTGATAGTCGTTCGGCACGAACCCGGCATCCACGGCGGCGCGTGAAGCACCCATTGCCGCGCCCAGCTTGTCGGCGATCGGCTCGATGTACTTGGTGTAGTTCTCGCCGGACTGGAGGCCGCGGCCACCCGAGACGACGATCTTTGCAGCCGTCAGCTCGGGGCGATCGGACTTCGACAGCTCCGCCTTTTCGAACGTCGACAATCCAACGGCTGTCGGAGCGGACGCTGCCTCGATCGGGGCCGAGCCAGTCAGGCCGACCGCCGGGAACGAGGCCGTGCGCACCGTCATGACCTTCTTGGCTTCGCCGCTCTGGACCGTCTGGATGGCGTTGCCGGCGTAGATCGGACGCTCGAACGTGTCCGGGGAGACGACCTTGATGACGTCCGAGATCTGCATGACGTCAAGAAGGGCTGCCACGCGCGGCAGCACGTTCTTGCCGGCAGCCGTCGACGCCGCCACCAGAGCCGAGTAGTTCGCCATCATCGGCACGATGAGAGCTGCCATTTCCTCGGCGAGGCCATTGGCGAGGTTCGGCGCATCCGCGACCAGCACCTTCGCGGCGCCTTCGAGCTTCGACGCCTGCTCGGCGGCGGCACCGCAGCCCGCGCCGGCGACCAGCACGTGCACGTCCTGGCCGAGGGCCCTGGCAGCGCTCATGGCCTTCAGCGTGGCCGAGCCGAGCGCCGTATTGTTGTGATCGGCGAGAAGAAGAACGCTCATCAGATGGCTCCCACGTCCTTGAGCTTCGCTACGAGCTCGGCCGGCGAACCGACCTTGATGCCGGCCTTGCGGCCCGGCGGCTCCGTGGTCTTGAGAACCTTCAGGCGGGGAGCGGTATCGACGCCGTAGTCGGCGGGCTTCTTCACATCGAGAGGCTTCTTCTTCGCTTTCATGATGTTCGGGAGCGACGCATAGCGCGGCTCGTTCAGGCGCAGGTCCGTCGTGACGATGGCCGGCATCCTGAGCGCAATCGATTCGAGGCCGCCGTCCACCTCGCGGGTGACCTTCAAGGTCTCGCCTTCGATGGCGACCTTCGAGGCGAAGGTTCCCTGCGCCCAACCCGTCAGCGCGGCCAGCATCTGGCCGGTCTGGTTGCAGTCGTCGTCGATCGCCTGCTTGCCGAGGATGACGAGCGACGGCTGCTCGGCTTCGACGATGCCCTTGAGGAGCTTGGCGACGGCGAGCGGCTCGACCGCATCATCGCCAGTGTCGACCAGGATGCCCCGGTCCGCGCCCATGGCGAGGGCCGTGCGGATGGTCTCCTGAGCCTTGGATGGCCCGATCGAGACCGCAACGATCTCAGTGACCTGGCCCTTTTCCTTCAGACGGATGGCTTCTTCGACAGCGATCTCGTCGAAGGGGTTCATCGACATCTTGACGTTGGCAAGCTCGACGCCTGTCCCGTCGCTCTTGACGCGGATCTTGACGTTGTAATCGACGACCCGCTTGACCGGGACAAGAACCTTCATCGTCTCCTCACTCTCCAGCTCGAAAGCACTCACTGTCCGTTCCGAGGGGCATTCGATCGGCCGATCAGCGTGGCCTGCCGCAACCCCGACGACGGGCAGCCATCCGGCGGACGCCACTTGGGGCGTGCCTGCCGCAGCTGCTTTGCCGGGTACCGGGAACACCGGACCGGCAGCCACCGCCGAACCCTTCCCGCCACCTTGCTGCGACAAACTATATCCGGAAATTGTGCGGTGCGACAGTTTGTTGGCAGGCGAGGCAATTTGCCCCCTCGATCCCCACAGGTCGGCCATGTTCCGCGGCGCGAAGGCGGGCGACCATGGCGTCGCCAGCGCGATCGATGGCCTGGAAGCCCAATCCGATCCGTGTGTTCAGTCAGTGCCTGTCGCAACCGGCCGGTCGAACAGGGGGACACCGGGACGGCGCATCGGGACGATGAGGAGCGCGCCTGCGATCACGCCGCCGATATGGGCCCACCAGGCAACCGGCCCGACCTCGGGCAGCAGCACCATGACGAATTGCATCAGGATCCATGCACCGAGCGCGACCAGGGCCGTGATCCGCAGCGGAATGAAACGAAACGCGACGACCCAGACCCGCACATGGGGGTGCAGCACGAGGTAGGCGGCGATCACGCCGGCAACGGCTGCGCTGGCCCCGATGAGGGGGATCTGGCCAGCCGGTATCGAGGGCGTGGCGGTGTTCATGAGAAGCGCTGCGACACCGAACTCGGCGGACAGCGCGTGTGCCAGCCCGCCGGCGATGCCGCAGAGAAGATAGAAGGCGAGGAACTTCAAATGCCCCATGGCGTCTTCGATGTTGTCGCCGAAGACCCAAAGAAAAAGCATGTTTCCCGCAAGATGAAGCGGATCCCCATGCAGGAACATGTAGCTGATCAAGGTCAGGCCTTCGGGGACTGCAAGTCGGTCCAGCGGGCCGTTGGCGGCGCCGCCCACGATGCCGACGCCGAACAATTCGCGGGGGATGATGGCGAAACTCGCGGCGACGTGCTGGCCGGTCTCCGTCAGCTCCAGCAGGAAGATGATCACGTTGGCTGCGATCAGCAGATAGGTGACGAACGGCCACGCGATGGTGCGCAGGGGGTTGTCGTCTGAAATGGGAACGAACATGCCGCGCGATCCAGTTTGCGTATGCGGGGTCGCCGGCTCAGCGGTTCTGTCCGGGTATCCAGAGAACATCCGAGTGGCCGCGTGCGTTCACAAAGCGGCTCGCGACAAAGAGATAGTCCGACAGGCGATTGATGTAGTGCAGAGCTGCCGAGCTGACGGGCTCGTCCGGCAGGGCTGCGAGTTCGGCCATGTGGCGCTCGGCGCGGCGACAGATGGTGCGCGCGACATGGAGGGCGGCCGCCGCCGGTGACCCGCCCGGCAGCACGAACGAACGCAGCGGCTCGAGCGTGCCGTTCATGTCATCGATCTCGGCCTCGAGCCGCTTGACCTGGTCGGCGGTCACCCGGAGAGGGCGGTAGTCGGGGCCGGCCCAGGATGGTGGGCTGCCGCGGTCCGGAATGCACAGATCCGCTCCAAGATCGAACAAATCGTTCTGGATCATGGCGAGACGGCGGTCCAGATCGGGCTCCGACGCCATGCTGATGCGGGCCAGCCCGATGGCGGCATTCGTCTCGTCGACCGTCCCGTAGGCCCAGATGCGCGGCGCATGCTTCGGGACGCGCTCGCCGGTGCCGAGAGCGGTCGTGCCGTCGTCTCCCGTGCGGGTGTAAATTCTGTTCAATACGACCATGTCGTTCCGTCCATCCCGCCGATGTCAGGGCTTGGCCAACGCGAGAGCGGCCATGGCCACCAAGACCGCCACGAATTGCAGGCCGACGCGCCAGCGCATGAGGGTCTGGCTGAGGCTCGGGCTGGTGCCCTGTCGGCCCATATTCCAGATGCCCGCGACCAGCACGCCGAAGACGGCGAGCGCCATCAGGCCCGTCAGATTTACCAGTGCACCGCTCATGTCTGCATCTCCTTGCGGTCCTGCATCTCCTCGCGGTCCGGGCGCTCGGCCAAGGTCGGGCCGGCTGGCGCGTGCCGCTTCTGGAAGCCTCCACAGCTCAATCCATCAGTCTCAACGTAAGGCAATCGCCGGGCGATGGTTAGCCAAACTTTAATTCGGTGGGTGCGCTACATTTGCCGTATTGTGGGGCTCAATTGATTCAGCTCCGGCACACATGCGCTGCTGTGGACCAGTTCTTGCGTCGGGCGAGCCGAGAGCCGAACCAGAATAGCGCATGATCCTTGGGTGCATGAAGTTGTGGGTTCCAAATCAGACCCATCTGGGGTTGAGCGGTTGTTTGGAGGACGCGTTGCGCTCTGCGACGGGCATCGAAGCGAGCATCACGCGCAAGCCGGACGATCGATCCGGACGCAGACCTTGGCGGCTGCGGCTGGCAGCTGGCGGAGGAGCCGCTTTGTTGCTTGCGACGCTGGTGCCCGGCCCGGCAATGTCGCAGGGCGCCAGCGATCCGGCGCGCAAGACGGTCGAGACGGCCCAGGACGCACTCAAGGAGAAGCGCGCGGCCGAGCTTGCGCTCGCGTCCGACATCAAAGAGCTCGCGGCGGAACGGGAGCGCATCAACCAGAATCTGGTCGAGACGGCGCGCCTGATCCATGCGAGCGAGGAAAAGCTCAGCGCCATCGAAGAGCGCATGGGTGAGCTCGAGGCGCAGGAGAAGCTGCTTCGCGGCTCGCTCTCCGAGCGACATAGCTCCATCGCCAAGCTGCTCGGGGCCATGCAACGGATGGGGCGCGATCCGCCGCCGGTGATGATCACCCGGCGTGAAGACGCACTCGTCATGGTGCGAAGCGCAATGATGCTCGCCGTCGCCTTTCCCAAGCTCCGGTCGCAGGCCATGGCGCTCGCGTCCCGGCTCGAGGATCTGGCGCGCGTGATGGGCGAGATCCGCAGCGAAAGCGAGAAGCTCAAGGCGGAGACGCAAAAACTCATGGACTCTCGGGTCCGGATCTCGGCCCTGATGGAGTCCAAGAAGCAGTCGCTGGCGGATCGGCAGGGTGAGTTCGACAAGGTCCGTCGCGAGGCGGACGAGATCGCGCGCAACGTCAAGGATCTCAACGAGCTGATCAAGGACGTCAGCGATCTGGTGGTGCGCAAGACGGGCCAGCCCACGAGGGACCGCGTCCTGGCCGCAGCGCCGCCGCCGGCGTTGAAACCCGCCATCGCCGAGACCAGCGAGACCAGGACCGCCCTCGTTGTGCCGCCGCCGCCCGCCGTTC
>JBGSJD010000243.1:0-5296 GCA_041742195.1 Hyphomicrobiaceae bacterium | reverse complement strand
CGGCGTCACGGCCAGAGCCGCGGTCGGCGGTGATTGCGGTGGCTGTGGTTCGAGCCGTTTTGCAGCAACTGTTGCACGATGACGCGCGTCGAGCGCCTTCAGTTCAGCTTGCCGACGGCTTTCGGCCGAACGCTGCGCCTTCTCGATCTCGCTGAGCCGCGCCCGTCGATCCGCTTCGGCGCTTGCCCTGGCTTCGGCGACTTCCAGTCGCTTTCGCGCCTCCGTAGCGGCGATGCGCGCTGCCTCCCGCTCGCGCGACGCGTCCACCCGACTGTCGCCTGCAATCGAGCCTGTCGCAGCGCTCACGGCGCGTGGGCCGGAGACGGGCCCCTGGTCTTTCGCTCGAGCCACACGAGATGCCTGACGGCGCTCCTCGGCGACGACGCTGCGAGGTTCGCATCGTCCGCTTGCTGCGATGGTCTCGCCGCGCCGGCATGTGGCGCCACACGCCTTGGCATGATGGCCACGGACGAGCGTGAGCAGGACGTAGTCTGGCTCGCCGATCGGTAGCGCGGCGTTGACGTGATCGTTGAACGCCTTCATCGCGCGGCGGGTCGGGGTGTCCCAATCGCCACTGACGAGGCCCGAATAGCAGCCGACGCGCCGCAGCTCGGTCTGGATCTCGGTCGCGAGTCGGCGCCTCGTTTCCGTTTCCGGATGCTGGTTGGAGAACGGCTCCGGGGCCTTGAACGACGGTCTGTCTGGCGCGTCGGTTGCCCGGGCCTGAGCAAATTGGCGGCGTTGAAGGGGCGCCACCGCGCGCGTCGTCGTCTCGTGTTCGATACGGGCCGCGTTCGCGCGAAGTGCTTGTGGCGCGTGAAGCGCTTCTGGTGCGACACCTTCCATGTGTCCGGCAGGATGCTCGCGGGCGCCGGTGTGGACCGGCGACATGAATACCACCGACGTCAAGCCAATCACCATCGCGGCGCCAAGCAGTCGTGACATACGTCAACTCCCCCAACCCTTCCGACAGGCACGGAAGGGACTACGCGACCGCCATGCGGTGCTGACTGATGGCGCTCTCCGACAACGGTGGCGCTGATCAGCGAACGGCCAACCGGACCGTCCGCACCCGCATCATGCCCATCCTGATGTCCCCTGCAACTCCACACTGTCAGAAAACAGATCTTTCGCGAGCGCGATGTCGTTCTCCTGCATCGCCGCTCACGGTCCGGACATCCCCTGCGCCAAAGGCTGCCGCTCATGCGCGCGCCAACCAGAGATAGTGGGTCACGTCCCGCAAGGGACACCATATGGGCTGCCCCTACGTCATTCTGCTCTGTGAGTAAATAACAACGATGTGGAAAACCACGACGCCTTACCACCCGGGGCAGCATTACATTCGCGCCACATCATAGGACCACAATTCGGTCCTATGTTTCTGACTCGTTTACATTCTTTATCGAATCACCTAGCCCTTTACGCACCGAGAAGTGCCGTAAACGTATTGCCTTGGTTTGCCGGACGCGCAATTGAACGTGCATAACTTCTGCCGAGCGGCGGCGGAGTGAAGCCGATCATCGCTGCGCATCCGTGGTGCGTATCCTGCTGATGCTCAACTCCATGTCGTGGTGTCCGGCTCTCCCGCTCAGGAGGCATCCGGGGCTCAACATCGCGAACGGGATGCGCGGTCCATCGGGCCGTGCAGGCTCAAAGCGGGCAGGCTCACTCTCGGTTCGTGCAAGCGTTCCCGAACCGTCGGTTTTCGCTCCATCGTGGAGGGGCCGACAAGGGGTACAGGGGGCCTCGAAAACATGAGACACGTTCTAGGTGTGCTAGGCGTTCTCGCAGCCGCGGTGTTACTTGCCGTTTCGGCTGCGATGAACTGGCGCTTTGGCTATTCTCTCGGCAAAACCGAGATGGATGGCATGATCTACGGGGCAGCAAGTGCCGCCGCGGATTGTTTCAAAGCGCTTGTGCCATTCTTCTTCTTCGCCGCAATCCGCAATCGCATGTGGTCGCAAGCTTCGGCTGCAGCGGTCGTCTGGGTGGTCGTTCTCGCCTATTCGCTAACGTCTGCGCTCGGCCATGCCGCGCTCAATCGTTTCGATACGGCCGGACAACGCGCTGCCCATGCCCAGTCCTATCAGGATCTCCGCGCCGACTTGAAGCGCGCCGAAGATCAGATGGGATGGATCCCGCAGCATCGTCCCGCACTTACCGTGCAGGCCGAGATCGACGGGCTCAAGACCCAGAAGGCCTGGGGCTGGAGCAACGGCTGCTCGGATGTGAAGGGCAACCAGACGCGCACGTTCTGCCAGCAGGTGCACGGCCTTTCCGCCGAACTCGCATCCGCGAAGCAGGCCGAGTCGCTCGGCAAGCAGATCGCGGAGATCAAGACCAAGCTCGCCAACGCCAACGGTAACGGTCAGCATGGCACGGCCATGATGAGCGAGGCCGATCCGCAGGCAGCCGTCCTCTCCAAGCTCGCAGCCTTCGTCGGCTTCGGCATCAAGGTCGAGGACATGCAGACGGCGCTCACGATCTTCGTCGCGCTGCTGCTCGAGGTGGGGTCGGGCTTCGGAATGTACGTTGCCTTCTCCAACTGGCGTATGGACGACAGGAAGTCCGTGCCGGCCGAGGCCGAGATGGTGACTGCTACAGCCGCTCCGCTTGCCGCTCCGGTCACCGCGCGTCTCGCCCAGCGGGCGCCGCAGACCCCGGTGGCAATCGCCAACGACAACCGCAACGTACCCGTACAGAAGCTCGTCGCACCCGAGACGGACGTCGAGCGCTTCTACAAGGAAAGGATCGAGACGACCGATGGCTCCAGCCTTACCGCAACCGCACTCTACGAAGACTACATCGCGTGGTGTGAAGAGCAGGACAAGGAACCGCTAGCCCTGCCCACTTTCGGCAGGGAGTTCGGAGAGCTTGGCGTGCAGAAGGCAAAGATTGCCGGCCGCGTCAGGTACATCGGTGTCGCCTTGAGGTCAGGTCACGTCTCAGAGGACGAGAAACGGGTGACGGTCCCCGCACCGGTTTCAGGCGCCCAGGCCGCCTAAGCGCCGGGCAATCAGAACGAAAAGAGCCACCGAAAGGTGGCTCTTTTTTTTTGCCTGTCAGCCGGCGAGATCTGCGGCGGGACCGGGGGGCGATCGGGTCCCGAGGTCACGCTGGCCAATCCTCAGTAGGAGAACGTGTCGCCGTTGTCGTAGATTCCGGTGCTCAAGGTCCTGGTGCCGGCGGCGTCGTAGTAGTGAACCACCGTGCTCCACGGGTTGGCATTGGTCGTGTCCCAATATTGCGCCTGGGTGGTGCCGCTGTCGTTGGCGACGGACTGGAGCGTCGTCTGGCCGCTCTGGTCATAGAACGTGTCGGCCGACGTCCAGGGCTGCTCGTTTTGGGGATCGAAATAGGTCGTGCGCGACGTGCCATCGTCGTAGAGGACCGACTGGTGCGTGGTCTGGCCAAGCGTGTTGTAATAGGTATTGGCCTGCGACCATGTCTGGATGTTGGTGGGGTCGAACCAATTCGTCTGAGACGTACCGTTGTCATTCACGATGGACTGATGGGTCGTCTGGGCCGTCGCATTCGAGTAGGTGATGGCCTGGGCCCACGGCACGATGTTTTCGACATCGTACTGGTGGTTGATGCTGCTGCCGTCGTCGTTGATCTGGTTGGCGGCCTTGATCTCCCACGACGCGTTATAGACGAGTTCCTGGAGCTGCCAGGATTGGCCGCTGGTGTCCGTGGTGCGCACCGAGGCCTGCTCGAAGCCCTGAGCCGCGAGATTGAAAGACTGGGGCGCGCTCGAGTTCTCGATGAGCAGCGTATCGTATCCATCGCCGCCCAGCACGTTCGCCAGGTCGTCATTGGCGTCCCAGAAGACGACGTCGTCGCCAGCGCCGCCATCGATGCGGTCGACGCCTGCGCCGCCGATCAAGGTGTCGCTGCCTGCTCCGCCGATGAGCGTGTCGTTGCCGCCGCCGGCGTCGATGTAGTCGTTGCCGGAGTTGCCGTCGAGGCTGTTGTCGAGGGTGCCGGTCGCGGAGATCGTATCATTGCCGATGCCGCCGATGACGCTCTCGATGCTCGTCAGGGTATCCTCGATGTTCGAGCCATTCGTGAAATGGAAGCGCGTCTCGCCGTTGCCGTTGCCATCGATCTTCACATCGAAGCGAATGATTTCGCCATCGAAGGTCGGGTGGACCGCGTAGGAGGTGGTATCGCGGCCGGCGCCACCATTGACTTTGTCGGTGCCGAATCCGGCCATGATGGTGTCGTCGCCGCTGCCACCGCGAATGTCGTCGTCACCGTACTGGCCGAGAAAGGTGTCGCCGATGCCGTCCTGGAGCTCTGCCACGGTGCCGCCAGTGAAGCCGACGAGTTCGCCTGTCGATGCGTTGGCCTTGTCGATCGCGCTCGTGCCGTTAAACGTTGCCATGGATTGTCCTTGATCCTGGATCGGCCGGGCAGATCAGCGAATTGCCTTTGCAATTGATCTGTTGCCGAACCTTTGATGGCGCAAGATCTAATTGAAGCAAATGCTGCGTAAACTGAATGGTTGGGGTAAGGATAATATCAGTTGTTGCCGGGCCAATGACCGCAGCGACAGGGATTTTCCTGGGGGTGATGTCCGGATGACCGGGGCGCGATCTTGGGCAGGTCGCGCGGTTCGGATCTGCGTCGCGCGGTTCGAGGGCCGGGTGGAGGCACGACGAAGCGTGGCGTCAACGGTCGCAGCCGATCGGCGTGGTCATTGCATAAAGTCGTGAAGAGCGACGGCCCCGCCCCCGGCTCTCGCGATGGCAAAACCGAGATCGAGGCGCCGGTTCCCCGACGCTACCCTCAATACGAGAACGTGCCGCCCGCGTCGTAGACGCCGGTCGTGAGCGTGCGGACACCGGAGGCGTTATAGTAGTGGATCACCGTGCTCCAGTTGTAGGCGTTGGTGGTGTCCCAGTATTGCGCCTGGGTGGTGCCGTTGTCGTTGGCGACCGACTGAAGCGTGGTCTGGCCGGCGGTGTCGTAGAACGTGTCGGCCGAGATCCACGGCTGGACGTTCGAAGGGTCCCAGTAGGTCGTGCGCGAGGTGTTGTCGTCGTTGGCGGTCGACTGGATCGTGGTGCGGCCGAGCGTGTCGTAGAACGTGTCAATCGACGCCCAGCTCTGGCCGAGGCTGTTGGCCGGGTCCCAGAAAGTCGTGCGCGAAGAGTTGTCGTCGTTCACCACCGACTGCCGGAGCGTGCGGCTCTGGTTGTCGTAGGCGGTGTTGGCGATGCTCCACGGCTGCACGTTGGCGAGATCCCAGATCGTGTTCTCGGACGTGTTGTCGTCGTTGAGGACGGACTGT
>JBGSJD010000242.1:0-6762 GCA_041742195.1 Hyphomicrobiaceae bacterium | reverse complement strand
CGGCGGGGCCGAGACGGTGATCGGCAGCGTTGCGGGATCGCGCCCGGCGGCCCGGCACATCTCGGTGAACTCCGGCAGCGTCTCGAGCAGGTCGCCGTAGTTCTTGCGCACCGCGTGCGGATACCAGCCGTCGCCGTACTGGATGGCGCGGCGCGCGCCCCAGGGAAACGCGCCACCGACGATGACCGGCGGGTGGGGCTTTTGCACCGGCTTCGGCCAGGTCATCATGGGTGGGAAGCGGACCAGTTCGCCCTCGTAGGCGGGCTTCGATCTGGTCCAGATCTCGCGCATGGCGGCGACGCGCTCCTCCATCAGCTTGAAGCGGCCCTTGAAGTCGGTGGTGCCGTGGTCGGCCATCTCCTCGGCGTTCCAGCCGGCACCGATCCCGAACAGGAAGCGGCCGTTCGAGATCTGGTCGAGGCTCGCCACGGATTTCGCGGTCTGGATCGGATCGCGCTGGGTGACGAGGCAGATGCCGGTCGCGAGCTTCAGTTGTGTGGTGGCCGCGGCGGCGGCCGAAAGCGTCACGAACGGGTCCATGACGTCGTAGTATTTCTTCGGCAGGTCGCCGCCCTGGGGGAACGGAGACGCCCGTGACAGCGGGATGTGCGAGTGCTCGGGCGTCCAGAGGCTCTCGAAGCCCCGCTCCTCGAGCGCCTTCGCCATGGCGACGGGGCCTATGGAATAGTCGGTGAAGAAGATCGCGACGCCGTACTGCATTGGGCCTCCCGGTTCTCGCTGTCGTCGCGGGTGACGCGACGGGGCTCAGCCGTCAATTCTGTTTCTGTCCGTAATTGAGAAGACCGCCTGCGGTCTTCGGCGGGCGGGCGCGGATCGCGTCTTCGATCGGCTCGGTGCCCCATCCCGGACGTGAGGGCATGATCAGGTGCCCGTCGGCGTACTCGGGGACGTGCGTGAACAGTTCGTTGTCCCAGGCGAGGCGGTCGATGTCGGTCTCCATGATGCGCAGGTTCGGGACGGCGGCCGCGAAGTGCGCGTTCATCATGGTGCAGAGGTGGCCGTAGAAGTTGTGCGGCGCGACGTTCACCTCGTGCGCCTCGGCGAGATTGGCGATCTTCATCGACTGCCACACCCCGTTCCACGGCGTGTCGATGATGGCGACGTCCATGGCCTGCTCGCGGAAGTAGGGCAGGAACTCGCGCACGCCGAGCAACGTCTCGCAGCTCGAGATCGGGTGCGGGCTCTGGCGGCGGATGAGGCCCAGGGCTTCGGGATTGTAGGTGTCGATCTCGATCCAGAACATGTCGAGGTCGGCGATCTCGCGCAGGATCTTGAGGAAGCCCTCGGTCTTGGCGTGGAAGTTGAGGTCGAGCAGGATGTCGACATCGGGGCCCGTCCCTTCGCGCAGCGCCTCGAGGTGCATGCGGAGATTGCGCAGCACGTGACGCTCGACGTTGACGGCCGGTTCGTTCGGCGAGCCGAAGCCCGGCCGCCAGCCGCGCGGGTTCTGCTGCTTCTCGTCGTAGATGAAGATGTTCGTCTTGCAGGCCGTGAAGCCCTTCTCGCGCACCTCGCGGCCCATGGCGACGGTGCCGTCCAGGCTGGTGATGGCGGGTGTGTACCAGGTCGGATGATTGATGCGCCACGTGCAGCAGTGGGACCAGTAGACGCGAATGCGGTCGCGGACCTTGCCGCCGAGCAGTTCGTAGCAGGGCACGCCGAGCGACTTCGCCTTGGCGTCGAGGAGCGCGTTCTCGATGGCGCCGAGGGCGAGGGCCACGACGCCGCCGGCCGCGGGACGGGTGGCGGCGTAAAGTTCGGCGTAGATGCGTTCGTGCTCGCCGACGGGCTGGCCGATGACGCGGGCGCCGAGCCGGTTGATGGCCGTCGCCACGCCGGGCGCGCCGAAGCCTTCGTCGAACTCGGACCAGCCGGTGACGCCGTCTTCGGTCACGACCTTCACGAAATGATAGTTCCGCCAGCCGGCATCGCAGGCGAGCGTCTCGAGTGAGCGGATGCGCGAGGATACGATCGGGGCGGCCATGGCGTTCTCTCCGGTCTCGCCGGCTCTCGCGGCCGGGTGGCCTATCGTGGCGGAAAACCGAGGCCTCTGTCACGCGGCGTGTCGCGTGACCCGCCGTCAACTGACCACTCGACGAACGTTCCCGGAACGGGCAGACTCGGGGCTCGTGCGCCGTCCGATCGTGGCGCCTTCAACGGGGAGACCGGCACATGGCGCATCTGAGCGCGGCGGAGCAAGCGACGTTCGACACCCTGAAGCGCCGGCTGCGCATCCCGGTCATCGGCGCGCCGCAGTTCATCATCTCCTACCCGAGCCTCGTCATCGCGCAATGCAGGGCCGGCGTCGTCGGTTCGTTCCCGGCGCTGAATGCCCGTGCCGAGGGGCAGCTCGACGAGTGGCTTTCGCAGATCAAGGAAGAACTCGCCGCCCATGATCGCGCCCATCCGGAACGGCCGTCGGCGCCGTTCGCGGTCAACCAGATCGTGCACCGTTCGAACGACCGGCTGGAGAAGGACGTCGAGATCTGCGTCCGCCACAAGGTGCCGCTCGTCATCTCGTCGCTCGGCGCGCGGGAGGACGTCTACAAGGCGTTCCGCGGCTATGGTGCGCTCGTCCTCCACGACATCATCAATCCGACCTTCGCGCGGAAGGCGCTCGAGAAGGGTGCGAGCGGCCTCATCGCGGTCTGTGCGGGCGCGGGTGGTCATGCCGGTACGCTCTCGCCGTTCGCGCTGGTGCAGGAGATCCGGCAGTTTTTCGACGGCCCGCTCGCGCTATCGGGCTCGATCGCCAATGGCCGCGCGGTGCTCGCCGCCCGCACGCTCGGCGCCGATTTCGCCTACATCGGGTCGATGTTCATCGGCTCGGAGGAGGCCAACGCGGTGCCCGGCTACAAGCAGGACATCGTGTCGTCCGGGGCCGAGGACATCATCTACACCAACCTCTTCACAGGTGTGCACGGCAACTACCTGAAGCCGTCGCTGGTGCGTGCCGGGCTCGATCCGGCGAACCTGCCCCAGAGCGACCCGAGCAAGATGAACTTCGCGAGCGATCGGCCCGCAAAGGCCTGGAAGGACATCTGGGGGGCCGGTCAGGGCGTCGGCGCGGTCCGGAAGATCGAGCCGGTGGCGGCGATGATCGATCGGCTCGAGGCAGAGTATCTCGCAGCCAAAGGCGAGATCTGCGCCTAGCAGCCCCGCGTTCGGACCTCACATGCACCTCGACGTCGACGGAGACCGGATCGATACGCCCACCGTCGCAGACGTCGTGCGATCGATCGCGGATACGGCGCCCTACGACGGCTGGGTGATCACGGCCATCGTCAACGACGACAATTGGCTCGAGGCCGAGGCCGAGACTGACGGCCTCTACCACATGACGTTCTGCGACACGGGCCGCATCGGCATCGGCGAGAAGGCCGTGCCGGCCGCGGTCGTGCGCGAGATGCTTGCGGCCTACGTCGGGCGCGATCCGTCATGGCGGAGCAAGGTCGGCTGGAAGGCCGATGAGCCGCCTGCAAAAAGCGTCACGTCGGGCGCTCTCACCTCCGGCTCACCGCCCTGGTGGGCGATCGTCCTGGTGCCGGGCTCCGTCGTTGCCTTCCTCTTCTCGTTCGAGATCTTCGGCAACTGGATCGCGCGCATTCCGGGGCCGCGCTGGCTGCAATCGACCGAGGCGCAGATCGTCACGGGCTTTGCGCTCCTCTGTTTCCTCGTCTTTCTCGGCGCGCTGATCGTCAAGCTGATCGAGGAGCGCAAGGCCTCGCGCTGGCCGAAGACGATGGGGCGCATCGTGACGTCGAAGGCCGGCTTCGCGCTCACCCGGGCGAGCGGCAGCGACATGCCACGCAACGAGCGGGTCGCGCAGATCGCCTACGCGTTCGAGGTGGGCGAGGAGACGTTCACCGGCCACCGGATCTCGTTCGCCGAGCGCATTCCCGAGAGCGAAGTGCCGGAGCTTCTCAAGCGCTATCCGGAGGGGAAGATCGTCGCCGTCTTCTACGATCCGTCCGATCCGACGCAGTCGGTGCTCGAGCGTGGCGTTCCCCAGGGGTTGCTGCTCGGCTGTCTCTCGTTGACGGGGCTCGGGATCGCGGGCGTGGCGGCGGTGGTCGGCGCCCTCTCGTACGGCCCGCAGCTGATCAAGCAGGCGCTCCCGAATGCCGTGCCGCCGCTCCTGATGATGTTCGGCGGCGGGGGGACGTTCCTTCTCCTGCTCGGGATCGCCCTGCTGCGGGGGCAGCTCGCGGCGCGTCGCTGGCCGAAGACGAGCGGGCGGGTGACGCTCAGTGAGGTCCAATCGTTCACGCGGCGCGGCAAGTCGGGTCGCCCCATCCAATCGCAAATGCCGGTCGTCGAGTTCGTCTACAGCGTCAAGGGGCGCGAATACCGGAGCCGGATGATGCGCCTCGACACGGAGGTCGCAGGCTCACAGAGCTACGCCGCGCGCCTCGCGGCCAAGTACCCGTCGGGCAAGATCGTCACCGTGATGTACGATCCCGCTGATCCGTCGCGGGGTGCGCTCGAGGCGCGCGTGGGGATGAGCTATTTCCTTCTCGTTCTCGCCGGTCTCCTGCTGCTCGGTGCGCTCTGGTCGTCGGGGCTTCTGACGGACGGCCCGCCGCTCAACGTCCGTTGAGCGACGCCGCCACCGCGTCAGCCGGCGAGCGCTTCCGGTTCGAGCATCAGGGTCGAATCGCCGCCGGTCACGACGCTGTCCTTCAGCGACGGGGCTGCGACGGCGTGGTTCTCGGCGAAATAGCGGGCGAGCGCGATCCGGGTCGGTGCATCGGGCGTCGTCTCGCGCAGCGCCGCGAGGGCGCCGCGTGCGAGATAGACGCCACCCGCCGTCAGGCCGAAGAGGCGCAGGTAAGGTTGCGCTCCGGCAAGTGCGGTATCGGGCGACGTGGCGAGCGTCGCGCCCATCCAGCGTGAGGCCTCGACCAGGGCCGCGACGGCTTCCGCCAGACGCTCGCCCATGCGTCCGAGTTCCGGACGGTTGACGGCGCGCACCTCGTCGACCGTCGCCTGCAGTTCCGTCACATAGGCCATCAGCACCTTGCCCCCTTCGAGCGTCAGCTTGCGCGTCAGCAGGTCGATGGCCTGGATGCCGTTGGTGCCCTCGTAGATCGGCAGGATGCGGGCATCGCGATAGTGCTGGGCGGCGCCCGTTTCCTCTACGAAGCCCATGCCGCCGTGCACCTGGACGCCGATCGAGGCCACCTCGACGCCGATGTCGGTCGAGAAGGCCTTGGCGACGGGTGTGAGCAGGGCGGCGCGATCGAGCGCGGCCTTGCGCGTGGCGTCGTCGGGGGCGGTGTGGGCGATGTCGAGTTCGCGGGCCGTGACGAGGCAGATGGCGCGAGCCGCCTGGGTCATCGATTTCATGGTCATCAGGTTGCGGCGGACGTCGGCGTGCTCGATGATCGGGCTCATGACGCCGGGGCCGGCCGTCGTGGCGCGGCCCTGCTTTCGTTCCTGGGCATAGGCGACGGCGCGCTGCGTCGCGCGTTCGGCGATGGCGACGCCCTGCACACCGACGGCGAGGCGGGCGGCGTTCATCATGATGAACATGACGTTGAGGCCGCGGTTCTCCTCGCCGACGAGATAGCCGACCGCGCCTTCGCCGCTCTCGCCGTACTTCATGACGCACGTCGGGCTCGCGTGGATGCCGAGCTTGTGCTCGAGGCCGGCGCAGACGACGTCGTTCCTTTCGCCGAGCGTGCCATCGGGATTGACCAGCACCTTGGGCACGACGAAGAGCGAGATCCCGCGCGTTCCGGGAGGCGCATCGGGGAGGCGCGCGAGGACGAGATGGATGATGTTCTCCGTCATCTCGTGATCGCCGTAGGTGATGTAGATCTTGGTCCCGGTGATGCGGTAGGTGCCGTCGGGCTGGCGAACCGCCTTCGTGCGGAGATGGCCGAGATCGGAACCGGCGTGCGGCTCCGTCAGGTTCATGGTGCCGGTCCAGCGGCCGGTGGCCATGTTCGGCAGGTAGGTGCGCTTCAGGTCGTCGCTACCGTGCGCCTTGATGGCGTCGATGGCGCCCTGGGTCAGCAGCGGGCAGAGGCCGAAGCCCATGTTGGCCGAGTTCCAGATCTCGCAGGCGGCCATCGAGACCACCTCGGGCAGGCCCTGGCCACCGATCGCCTCGTCGGCGGCGAGCGAGGCCCAGCCGCCGTCCGCGAACGCCTTGTAAGCCTCGGCCCAGCCCGGCGGCGTCACCACCTTGCCGTCCACCAGCTTCGAGCCCGCGCGGTCGCCGGACCAGTTCAAGGGGTCGAGCACAGCGGAGGCGAACTTGCCGGCCTCGTCGACCACGGCGCGGACCGTATCCTCGTCGACGGCGACGGCGCCGGAGGAAATCAGCCCATCAAGGCCGGCTGCCGTCTTGAGCGCGAACATGATGTCGTCTACTGGAGCACGGTAGGTCATGGTTTCGCTGCCATCCTCGTCGGTGAGCCCGGTCAACCCGTCCGGCGCCGATCAGCGGCGCGGCTCTCTCGGCTGGAGGAATATACGCTCCGTGCGGATCGCTCAACCGAGCCCGGCGACGATCGAGGACGCAGCCCGCCTGCTCCTTGCGGGCGAACTCGTGGCGTTCCCGACGGAAACGGTCTACGGCCTCGGCGCCGATGCAACCCAGGGGCGTGCCGTCGCCAGCATCTACGAGGCCAAGGGGCGGCCGCATTTCAATCCGCTGATCGCGCATGTCGCAGGGCTCGCCGAGGCCGAGGCGATCGCCGTGTTCGACGAGCGGGCGCGCGGGCTCGCGGA
>JBGSJD010000241.1:0-6498 GCA_041742195.1 Hyphomicrobiaceae bacterium | reverse complement strand
TTTCCTCGGCGGTGTCCACGGAGATGCGCACCAGCACGGTGCCGGCGATCCGTTGCGCCTCGGTGGCCGGGTCGGCGGGCGACATGCCCTGCGGCCCTTGCTCAGTCATGATGCGCGGCTCCTGCGACACGTCGGGCGGTGAGCCTGACGACCGTTCGTCTCCTTCGGCCTCCCCACCGTCGGGGCCAGCCGTACGCGCGAATCACCGGAGGGTCCGTGTATTGTGGGGAAGGATCGCCCCGAGGCCAAGTGTTGCGTATCCCGCCGATCGTGAATGCCGGGGGACTGGTGCCGCCTCGCGACGGATCCGATTGTGGCGACGCGGTGATCGACGCCCAATTGGCGACATGAAGTGGGCGCTTACTGACGACTTGGCAGCAAATCGAGTGTCGCTCGAAAACCGCAGCGGGCCGGCGCTATCGCGTCGGGCGGGTTCGAGCCTTGCGTTCGGGGGATACCGCGTGTCGGACTGGCGATCGTTCGAAAGTGGCACGCCCGTCAGCCTTAACGGCGGGTTAACCGAAACCTGTAATCCTCACTGCAAAGACGTTGCGTATGAGTCGTTGAGGGTTCCTCTGATGTCCCGCGTCCTTGTGGCGATCGCACTCGGCCTCGCCGTTACGGGCTGCAGCCAGTCGTCGAGCAATCTGTCTCTCGGCATGACGGATCAGGATGTGTCGGCGCGTCCGGCAAATCCGCGTCTCGTCCGCCAGGGCGCGCTGGGTGGTGAACCGCCAGGCACGCGCCGTACGCCACCGGCCAACACGAACGACCGCCTCGCGAGCCTCGATGACCGGGCGCCGCGCGGGTCCTATGAGAAAGCTCCCTCTGGCGCCTTGTCCGATCGTGATTTCACAGCGACCGCTCTCAATCCGGAACGCGCCCGCGACCTCATCAATGCCTATCGCCGCGAGAAGGGTCTGAAGCCGCTCCGTCTGGATGCGACGTTGACCGCCGCAGCCAAGAACCACTCTCGCGATCTCGCGAAGTGGGACCGCATTTCGCATTTCGGCTCGGACGGATCGAACCCGTGGGACCGGGTCAAGCGCAGCGGATATAGCGCCAAGCTGGCAGCCGAGAACGTCGGTACCGGTCAGGTCAGCTTCGAGGAGGTCTTGAAGGGCTGGAAGGAAAGCCCGGGCCACAACAAGAACCTCTTGTTGGCCGATGCGGACCACATGGGCATTGCGCTCGTCCACGAGCCCAAAACCGAATTCAAGACGTTCTGGACGCTCGTCGTCGGCGCATCGATGTAACCGCGGGCCGAACGTCGCGCACTGCACGACGCCAGGTCACGGCTCGCTCAGTTGAGCTCGCGATGCTTCGGCGGCGGAAGCTGCCACCAGGGTGCCTCGCCGGGCGACTTCGGCTGCACCGGCGTGCCGAGCGGTCCGAGAACGGCCGCCACCGCATAACCGCTCACCGACCGATACGTCGCGACGGCCTGCTCCATCAGGTCCTGCGCTGGATTGCGCGCCGGCATGGGCATCGGCATCCAGGGTGCCGAAAAGCCCATCGGGCCACGCGTCCACACGTTCATCCACGCCATGGGGCCCACGGCACTGAACGGCGTCATGAAGGCCGCTTGCGGCATCATGCCGAAGGCCGTCCACGGATTGCCGCCCATGGCAAAGGGCCAGGGAGACGGCGGCCACCCCACCGGCTGCTGGAGTGCGAACGGGTTGAACGCGAATGCAGAGGGCGCCGTGGGCATGCCCATCGGCCACGACCCGCCCAGAGGCATCCGAAACGCAGCGAACGGCCCCTGCGTCGGTTGCATCGCTTGCGCAAAGGCGGCGGACCAGTTCGAAGCGGCCTGCTGGCTCATGGCGGCGAACGCCGACGTGGATGCGGACGTCATGGCCTGGGCCATGGAGAACCACTGCTGCATCAACTGCGCCTGCAGCTCGAATGGATTGAACATCATCGCTCCTCGCCCCGAAATTCGCGAAGAGCCTAGCAGAAATTGTGCAGTGCAGCAATATTGCTCTCTGGGCGTGACAGGGGTCAGGCCTTCTGCCCGTCCGGCGCCTTCGGGACCGTTTCGGCCGACGGCGTCGGCGCCAGGCGCGGATGGACCCCGCGAGACGGAGCATCGGACCCGTCCGCCCTCCGCCCGCCGGCCCGTCGCCCGCTGACCATCCAGTAGAAAAGACCACTCACGAAGCCCGACGTCAGGAACGCGGTGAGCGCGTAATTGTTGAGGATTGTCGATTGCCCGGTCCGCTCGGTCGAGAGCTGCGCGAAGAAGGCGAGCCCCGCGATCACGAGGGCCGCGACCACGTAGAACGTCCAGTTCCGGTTCCGCAGCGCCTCTCCGAGACCCGCCGCCACGATGAAGAACGGCGCCGAGAACAGCGCCACCTGCACGGCCACGGCATGAGCGAGCTGCATTGCGCGCCCGATCCGGTCGCTCGCGACGTCCGGCGGCAACGACGCGATCTCGCTCGGCGTGAGCACGAACAGCACCATTGTCACAGCCGCGACGAAACATGCGACGGCGAACCCGAGAACCACGCGAATGACGCTGAGCAGCATGTCGTCCTCAAATGGCTCGCCCGCTGGGAACTGGACTGCAGGCCTCCGTCGGTCAAGGTACACGGTTGCAGAGGGCGCGCTCAAGATGCGCGGCCATAGGGTTGATCCGGCAGTCGCTCCCTGTGGCTGATCAGGCGCGTCGCCCCGCCACCAGCCAGTAGACGAGCCCCCCGGCAAAGCCCGCCGTCGCAAAGATGGTCCACAGACGTGCGTTGCCCGTCGCGATCGGTGCCCCGCCACCGATCTGTGCCAACGCCGGGATGACCGCCATGGCGATGCCGCCGCCCAGCACATAATAGAGCGCGCTGCGAATGCGCCCGATTTCGCCGACGATCACCACCAGCAGCGCCGGCACGATGCTCGCGGCCGCCACGACGCTGATGACCCCGAACCCGAGATCCATCAGCACGAGGATCTGGTCGACATTGTCGCCGACCGACGAGACGGCGTGTGTCGTGGCCTCGAGCCCGAGCGTCAACAGCACGCCCAGCGCCGCGAGGGCGCCGAGGAGAAGCCCAAGCGGCACCAGGATCAGGCGGCCGAGCGCCCGCATCATGCGTCGCTGCCTTCGTCGCTCGCGTCGGGCTGATCGCCGTCGTTCGGACCGCGCTGGCTCGCCCTGAGCTTCTGGCTTTCGGACTTGAGCTGCCCACACGCCGCGAGAATGTCGCGTCCGCGTGGTGTGCGCACGGGCGAGGCATAGCCCGCCCGGTTCACGACATCGGCGAACTTCTCGATCTGCTCCCACTCCGAGCACTCGTAGCGGCTACCAGGCCACGGATTGAACGGAATGAGGTTGATCTTGGCCGGGATGCCCGCGAGCAACCGCACCAGCGCGCGGGCATCGGCGAGGCTGTCGTTGACATCCTTCAGCATCACGTACTCGAACGTGATCCGCCGCGCATTCGAAAGGCCGGGATAGTTGCGGCACGCCTCGAGCAGCTCGGCGATCGGATACTTCTTGTTGATCGGAACCAGTTCGTCGCGGAGCTTGTCGGTCACCGCGTGCAGCGAGATCGCGAGCATCGTGCCCGCCTCGAGCCCCCAGCGCGGAATTTCCGGCACCACGCCCGACGTCGAGAGTGTGATCCGCCGCTTCGAGAACGCGAGGCCGTCGCCGTCTGCGGCGACCTCGATGGCCGCGCGCACGTTCTCGAAATTGTAGAGCGGCTCACCCATGCCCATCAGCACGATGTTGGTGATTTTACGCTCTGCGAGCGGCAGCATCCCGCCGTCGTCGGGCGCCTCCGCACCGGGCCAGTCGCCGATCCGGTCGCGCGCGATCAGGATCTGCGCGACGATCTCTTCGGCTTCGAGGTTGCGGACGAGCTTCTGCGTCCCCGTATGGCAGAACGAGCAGTTGAGCGTGCAGCCCACCTGACTGGAGATGCACAGCGTGCCCCGGTCGCTTTCCGGGATATAGACCGTCTCGATCTCCGGCGCGGCCGTTTCGTGCCCCCGTTTCGGGAGCCGGATCAACCACTTCCGCGTTCCGTCGCTCGACACCTGCTCGGAAACGATCTCCGGCCGCGCGAGCGAATACTTCGCCGACAACCGGCCGCGCAGATCCTTCGACACGTCGGTCATCTGGTCGAATGAGGTGATCCCGCGCACGTAGAGCCAGCTCCAGAGCTGCTCGACCCGCATCCGGAGCTGCTTTTCGGGCACCCCCACGTCCGCGAGCGCCGCACGCAGTCCTTCGCTCCCCCGACCTGCGAGTGTCGGCAAGGCTGGCGCTGCATCCGGGGATGCGGCCGGCGACGGCGTGCTGTCGAGAACGAGAACCATGGGACGTCGGGCCCCTTATCACTTTCGGCTTCGATGGCCAGATCGGCCACGGCGGCGGATGCGCCTCGCCCTTCCTATCGCAATTCGGTGCCGCCCGACACGCCCACGTCACGCGTCCGCATCACGTCAGAGCGACCGGCCCATCTTCATGAAGCGCTCGGCCCGCTGTTCGCGGAGTTCGTCGGCGCTGAGCCCGTCGAACGATTTCAGCGCCTTCTCGATCGCAGCGCCTGCCCGCGAAATCGTCTCGGCCTTGTCGCGGTGCGCACCACCGACCGGCTCCGGGACGATCTCGTCGATGACCTTGAGGTCCATGAGATCCTGCGCCGTGATGCGCATGCTCGTCGCCGCGTCGATCGCCTTGCCCTTGTCGCGCCAGAGGATCGCAGCCGCGGCCTCCGGCGAGGCGACGGTATAGATCGAGTGCTCCAGCATCAGGATCCGGTTCGCCGTCGCGATGGCGATGGCACCGCCCGATCCCCCCTCGCCGATGATTATGGTCACCATCGGCACGCCGAGCGACAGGCAACAATCGATCGAGCGCGCGATGGCCTCCGCCTGGCCCCTCTCCTCGGCGCCGACGCCCGGATAGGCGCCGGCCGTGTCGACGAGCGAGATCACCGCCAGCCCGAATCTGTCGGCCATCTCCATCAACCGGACCGCCTTGCGATAGCCTTCCGGCCGCGCCATGCCGAAGTTGTGCTTGATGCGGCTTTCCGTGTCGTGGCCCTTTTCGTGCCCGATCACCATCACGCCGCGCCCGCGGAACGTCCCGAGACCGCCGACGATGGCCGCGTCCTCGGCGTAATACCGGTCGCCGGCGAGCGTCGTGAAGTCCTCGATCAGGCCGCCCACGTAGTCGAGGCAGTGCGGCCGCTCCGAAACCCGGGCGACCATCGTCTTCTGCCACGGATTGAGCCTGGCGTAGGTTTCGGCGAGGAGCTGCTTCGCCTTTTGCTCGAGGCGGCCGATCTCCTCGGCGATGGACACGTTCGAGCCGTCGCTGCTGAGCGACCGGAGTTCGGCCACCTTGGCCTCCAGCTCCGCGATCGGCTTCTCGAATTCGATGTAGGTGCGCATTTTGCGGCGGGCTTTCGACTATCCCTCGGATTTGCCGCGACATTCACGAGGTGGGGGGTGGGAGTCAAGCGTGCCGCGTCAGAGGTCTTCGTCGAGGCGGGTCGCGGCCAGCGGATGATGCTCCCGGACGAGCTGACGCAGGCGTTCCTCCAGGACGTGGGTATAGATCTGGGTGGTCGAGATGTCGGCGTGCCCGAGCAGCTGCTGAACAGCCCTCAGATCAGCGCCGCGATCCAGCAGATGACTGGCGAACGCATGGCGCAGGACATGCGGCGACACCCGTTCCGGCGCAATCCCGATCGCTTCCGCCAGCTCTTTGAGCTCCTGCCCGAGGCGCTGCCGGGTCAGGTGCCCTTCCGCCCCCCGCGACGGGAACAGGTATCTGGTGCGCACCATGGCCGAGAGCCCGTCCTCCGGCTCGCTGCCGACGCCGAGGTAGGCCGCCAGCGCCGCCCGGGCAGCCCCGTTCAGCGGCACGATGCGCTCGCGCCCCCCCTTGCCCTTGATCGTCAGCACCCGGTCGTCCCCCGTCAGCACGCTGCGCGGCAGTTCGACCAGTTCGGAGACCCGCATTCCGGTTGCATAGAGCACTTCGAGCAGCGCTTTCAGGCGCAACGCCCGGAATTTGTCCCGCCCCGTACTCTCGCCGACCCGGCGTGCCGCGGCGTCGAGCAGCAGTTCCACCTCGGCGACCGAGAGGATCTTCGGCAGCGGCCGCTCCCGCTTCGGCCCCTCGAACCCGGTCGCGGGGTCGTCCGCGATCTGCCCTTCGGCGGCGAGAAACCGGAACAGTTGCCGGAGGCTTGATAGCCGGCGCGCCCGCGAGGTCGCGGCAAGGCCCTCGTCGGCGATGGTCTTGAGATAGGCGCTGACGTCACGCGGCCGGCAGTCGCGAAGGCCGAGCTGGCGGCGCTCGGCAAAGGCCCCGAAATGACTGAGATCACGCCGGTAGGCATCGAGCGTATTGGGTGCCGCGCCACGCTCCGCCGCCATCATCTCGAGAAACCCCTCGATGGCGCCGGCCCAGCCATCGCTGGTGGTCTGGCCTGTCATGCGAGCGCTCCTAGTTGTTCGGCGCGCGCGGCCAGCATC